>ONAE01000074.1:0-10906 GCA_900315695.1 uncultured Prevotella sp.
CGTAATGGCGTGTTACGAATGAGAAGGAAAGGTAGAAGCAGCACACGAGAATCAGAAGCACTGCGATAAATTTTACAATTCCTTTGTTTTGCATTTTGACTTTAATTGTTATTTATTTATTATTTATTCTGTTCGCGTATAAAATAGCGTGCAAATATAGACATTTTTTTAGACAGGAAAAAATTTATAGCCTTTTTTCGTTCGTTTTTTAAGGTTTATGGACATATTTTAGCCTGCAAATGAGTGGATAATGGTCGCTGGCATCCATTTTGTTGTCTATCTCGCAATTGTAGGGCTCAAAATCGTCGGAGCACATCATGTGGTCGATACGGAAGAAAAACCCTTTCTGATTATATGACAAACCGAGTCCGCAACCTGTCTCCACAAAACAGTCCTTGAGTCCTTGGGCAATAGTCCTTCGGACATAAGAGATAGGGTTGTCGTTGAAATCGCCGCACACGATAATCGGGTATTGGCGATGGGCTTCGATATAGGCATGAACGGCATCAGCCTCTTTTGAGCGTTTTGCCGTATATTTGCCCAGTTTATCTATCAGGAAAAAGGTTTCTGCCCTTGCCGTATCTTTCCTCATCTTCCCTTGCAGCATCCGTTTGTAGTTGTCGCGATCCTCTATGGATAGGTGCGTGCCTTCCAGATGGTTGTTGATCACCAATACGGTATCGCCCTCGATATCCAGATAATAGGCCACCGAGCCGTTGGCTGCTGATTCGTAGGGGATACGTTCCTTCTTCAGAATGGGGAATCGGGTGTGGATGCCTACACCGTTCATACCGATGGCATCGTTTCGGAAAAGAGTGGTGTCATTATACGGAAAGACCTTCCGATACCTCTGGAACACAAACCTGCGCCAGGTGTCGGCATCTTCCTGCAGACACACAATGTCTGGTTCTTGCTGTTTCAGATAGCTGAAAACAGTGTCGAATCCTTGTTCGTATTTGTAGTTACCACCATACTGGCACACGTTATAGGATACGATCTTGATGGTGCCCTCTGGCACTTCCTGTGTCGTATGGAGGGGCATGTAGATGCAAAGTGGAGAAAAAACAAGTATGTAACCCAGAATGGGAATCCACAACTTCTTCCATTTAAAGGTGAGCCAGAAGAAGATGAAGAGCAGGTTGGCAAACAGGAAGAAGGGAAAGAGCATCCCCAAATTCGAGAGCATCTGATGCGCTGTAGGATGAATGCGGTCTGAATAGCCTGATGCCAGCATCAACAGCACAGTAGCTATATTGGCTCCTGCTATGATGTTGATAGTGAGTGCTTTAAGTTGTTTAATCATCGTTGGTTACTGGCATCGAAGAGTTTCTTCTTCTCCTCCTTAGTTAAGCTGTCATAGCCGCTCTTGCGAATCTTGTCGAGAATGGCGTCAATCTCTTCCTGATTCTGCTTCTTGCGGGCATTATAGTTCATGTCGTCTTCTTTTGAGCCCCCTCGTTCTGCACGCATGTTCGGGTTGTTATATTGCCTCTTCTGTTGGTGGCGCTGATCAAAGTTCCGCTTCAGACTCTCGAAAAACTGCTGCCCTCTGCCTTTGTCGAAGCTGGCATCGGGATGACGGTTCCAGTAGCGTATCATCAGATAGCCAAAGAGCATGCCTCCCAAGTGGGCTGTATGGGCCACACCGTCGCCAGAAGAGCCGAGTGCCGAGAAGAACTCGATAGCCACATAACCCAGCACAAACCATTTTGCCTTGATGGGGAAGGGGAAGGGAATGATAAACAGCCGCTCATTGGGGAAGGTCATACCAAAGGCGAGGATCACGGCATAGACAGCACCGGAGGCACCGATGGTGGTCCACGCATTCAGGACTGATGCGTATTGTGCGCCATAAGCCAACACCGATCCGAATGAGGCACCAGGCACTTGCTCTATAATGTTCATGTAGAAAGAGCCTAATTGGGCAATCTCTTGGAGCAGACCAGCTCCGATTCCGCATGTAATGTAATAAAAAAGGAATTTCTTCGGTCCCCATACATTTTCTATAACACAGCCAAACATCCATAGTCCAAACATATTACTCAGAATATGCATAAAACTGGCATGCAGGAACAGATAGGTTACCAGCTGGTAAAAATGGAAGTTGCTGGCCAGAAAGAAATGCAGACCACCTATATCTGCAAGGTCGATACCACGCAGCTGGAAAACGAAGGTGGCTATGAATGCGATCAAGTTTATGATCAGCAGGTTTTTGGTGACAGGGGGTATGCGGAACATCATTGTTATTTCTCCTTGTTTGATTACTTGTTGAAAAAAGACTAACTTTTTCTATTTTGAGCGCAAAATTACTAAAAATATCTCGTTTTAGAGCCCATTTGCCACTAAATCCTGTTTTTTTTTATTAAAAAAGTAATTTTTTCTCATTTTTTGTTGTTTTTATCAAGACTTTGCACTATATTTGCCCAAGAATTTCGACAGAACCGTAGTTATTACTATTAAATATTCATTAAAAATTAAACGCATTATGAACAAAACAGAATTGGTAGAGAAGATTGCAGCAGGTGCAGGTCTCTCAAAGGCAGATGCCAAAAAGGCTCTTGAAGCAACAGTAGCAGCTATTAAGGACGCGCTCGTAAAGGGTGACAAGGTGGCTCTCATAGGTTTCGGTACATTCAGTGTTAACGAGCGCCCTGCTCGTGAGGGTATCAACCCCGCTACAAAGCAGAAGATCAAGATCGCTGCTAAGAAGGTTGCTAAGTTCAAGGCTGGCGCTGAGCTCGCTGACGCTCTCTAAACCTTATTTTGTAAATAAAAAGTTAGGGGTTCCAATCGGAACCCCTTTCTTTTTTTAAGTTGGACGACTCGGATTCGAACCGGGAATGACAGAACCAAAACCTGTAGTGTTACCATTACACCATCGTCCAAACATACGTAATTGTGGCTGCAAAGGTAGTGAAAATTTGGCAATTCACCAAATTTTCACCCATTTATCTTACTTTACGATCAGCAAGTAGTAGTTCTTCTTGCCTTTTTGGGCCAGAAGATACTTGCCGTCGATGAGATCCTCAGTCGTAATAGCACGATTCTGATCAGTGATCTTCTCCTTGTTCAGAGAGACACCACCACCCTGTACCATCTTACGCATCTCACCCTTTGAGGGGAAGACGGGTGCTACAGTGGTGAACAGCTCAATAGCTGGCTGCCCCAACTGATCCTTAGAGATCTCAAATTGGGGTACACCGTCGAACACATCCAGGAAGGTCTGCTCGTCGAGTTTCTCCAGCCCCTCCTTGGTAGCCTTGCCAAAGAGCAGGTTAGAGGCTTCGATAGCAGCATCAAGCGCTTCACGTGAATGAACCATTACAGTTACTTCCTCAGCCAGACGCTTCTGCAGCACACGACGACCCGGATCCTGTTTATGCTCCTCTACGAGTGCGTCGATCACGTCCTTTTCGAGCGAAGTGAATATCTTGATATAGCGCTCCGCATCATCATCGCTCACATTCAACCAGAACTGATAGAACTTATAAGGTGTGGTGCGGGCTGGATCGAGCCAGATGTTGCCGCTCTCTGTCTTACCGAACTTCTTTCCGTCGCTCTTTGTAATCAGCGGACAGGTCAGCGCAAATGTCTCCACCTCGTTGCCCAGGGTGCGGCGGATAAGCTCCGTACCGGTAGTCATGTTACCCCACTGGTCGTTACCACCCAACTGCAGTTTCACACCATAGTGCTGGTAGAGATACAGGAAGTCGTAACCCTGCAGCAGCTGGTAGGTGAACTCCGTGAATGACAGACCGTCGCGAGCTGTTCCGTTCAGGCGCTGCTGCACACTCTCCTTTGCCATCATATAGTTTACGGTGATATGCTTACCAACCTCACGTGCGAAATCAAGGAAGGTAAAGTCCTTCATCCAGTCGTAGTTGTTCACCATCAGGGCTGCGTTGGCATCCTTCGACTCGAAGTCGAGGAACTTAGCCACCTGTTTCTTGATGCATTCCTGATTATGACGCAATGTCTCGTCATTGAGCAGGTTGCGCTCCTGGCTCTTACCAGAGGGGTCGCCGATCATACCTGTTGCACCACCCACGAGAATCACGGGGCGATGTCCGCAGCGCTGCAGGTGACGCAGCATCATGATGCCACACAAGTGACCGATATGCAGAGAGTCAGCCGTGGGGTCGGTACCCAGATAGGCTGTTACCATTTCTTTCTGGAGCAGCTCTTCTGTGCCTGGCATCATCTGTGCCAGCATGCCGCGCCATTTCAGTTCTTCTACAAAGTTCTTAATCATCGAAAGATTTGTTATAAATGTTTGTAAATATGTGATGGGGCTCCGATTTTTCGGGAAACTTACGGCACCGGGTCATAGCCCGAGCCACCCCATGGGTTGCATCTTAATATCCGCCAGATGGCCAGTCCAAGTCCCTTGATGGGGCCGTGCTTCAGGATAGCCTGCTTGGCATATTCGCTACATGTCGGCGTAAAGCGGCAAGAGGGGCCTAAGAGCGGAGAGATCGCATATTGGTAGAAGCGGATGGGCAGCACCAATAGCTTGGCGATAAAGTGCGATAACCATCTCATAGCTGTTGAGCGATTTTTTGGAGTAGTCTGACAATTCGTCGCTCTACTTCTGATGAGACATAGTGCCTGTCCGACAACCAGATGAATGCCACGAGTAACTGTTTGTCTGTGGCGATGCTCTCGTAGATGGTCTCCTTATGGTGTCTAAAACTCTCTCGAACCTGACGTTTCACCCGATTTCTGTCAACAGCGTGCTTGAATCGTTTCTTGGGAACGCTGATGAGCACCTGGGCAGGAGCACCATTCTCTGGTCTGTCGATAGGCAGATATACTGCTTTGAGAGGGAATGCCGTCACCGTCTGACTGTCACCCTTCTCAAAGAGCGTTTCTATCAGCTTGCTGCTGACGATGCGCTCCTTCTTGCTAAACGTAGGAGCCACCATCTGTATGTGCTGTTTAGCCTTGCTTCTCGATCAGGTAGTGCTGCAGGGCACCTGTCATCGAGGGATATTTTTCTGAAGGTGCTTCGATGTCAAGTCTCAGACCGGCTTCCTTGGCAGCTTTGGCTGTGGTAGGACCGAAGGTGGCAATGGCGATCTCTCCCTGTTTGAAATCGGGGAAGTTCTTAGTCAGCGACTCAATACCGGCAGGACTGAAGAAGATCAGCATGTCATAGTCGAAGTTCTTCACCTCTTCCTCTGAGAAATTATTGCTCACTGTCTTATACATCACACACTCTTTATGGATCAGTTTCTTAGAGTCAAGCAGCTTCGCCAAACTGTCGTTGTGTACATCACTCATCGGCACCAGATACTTTTCTGTCTTGTGCTTTACCATCGTAGGAACGAGGTCGTCCACACGCCCTGTCTCTCCAAAGAAAACCTTGCGCTTACGATACTGCACATATTTCTGGATATAGAGGGCGATCGTCTCTGTTACACAGAAGTACTTCATGTCCTCCGGGATGTTCACTCTCAGCTCCTTTGCCATGTTGAAGAAGTGGTCGATGGCGTGACGTGAAGTGAATACTATCGCGGTATAATCCAGTATGCTCACCTTTTGTGTACGGAATTCCTTAGAGGTGATAGCCTCTACCTTAATGAAAGGTCGGAAAACTAATTCTACACCAAATCTGTTCGCAATATCGAAATACGGCGACTTCTCACTGCTTGGCTTAGGCTGTGAAACCAGAATCTTCTTGATCATTGTGTCCTAAAAATTTATTTTCAAATAATCCACGATAACCGATAATCCACCCCAAAGCGTGAATAAAGGTACCATTTCGAGGGCACAAAAGTACAAAATAATCTGCAGAAAAAAACCATTTTGATTAAAAAAGATAGTAAAACTCTTATAAAAGGTCATGATTTTAACCAAAATGAGCACAATCAAGCAGTACCAGATGGCATTTTGCGCAGGAAGATGCATAAATGCCAGTAATGCCAATGCTGGATATAGCAGCAGCCCCTCTATGGAGGATATGTATAATAGCGATGTCAGAAATTTTTTATTTCTATGGCTGTCGAAGAACAGAATGTTCACTAAAGAATATAGTCCGAAACGCAATGAGAAATAGCCCACAAACACACCGAGGAAAATGGCCAATAGCACATATTCCGATGTTGTCACGTAGGTCTTAGCCACAAATTCCGTCGCATAGAGATAATAGAGTAGGGCATAGACGATACAGGTGAGTCCCGTCAGTACGATCTGCATGTAGATCTCACCGCTGGTCTCCAACAGCGACTGAGTGTTCTTCGAAGGATGGATGAAGTTCTTGGCCTGACCCACGATGAAGTTTGACATTCTCGAGAATGCCAGCATGATGAGCAGGAAGCCTACAATCAATATGCTCGTCACGAGATTATCGTTGGCATAGGAGTAGGGCACGGGGTCGCCTGCCATACCGAAAAATTCCTGTGCACTGAGTTCCTCGTGGTAGAGGGTGTCGTTCGAGAAGAAGTTCTCACGGTAATACTGGGGCAGACTTACTGCCTTCAAGTCCTTGGGGATACCCTCACCAGGCAGATGCAGCGTGTCGGGTTGTTCGCTGTACCTGATCTCCCTGGGTTTCAGCCAGGCTTGGATGGCAGAGTCCTGCTGGGCAGGTGTAGCATCCTTAGGCAACAACCGCAGCACCTGATAGGGTGTCTGCGGTCTTGTCGGATGAACCTCCACAATACCCTCAGGCATTGTGGCATCAATAGCTGTCTGGATGCTGTCTTCTATGATCATGACTTTATACCAGTCCGAAAGCCTGACGGATATCCTCTACGCGATCCAGTTTCTCCCATGTAAAGAGCTCTACCTCCATGACTTTCGTCTCATGGTAGTGGCTGGTGAATGTCTTCTTGATGGTTTCCGACTTGCGGCCCATGTGTCCATAGGCAGCCGTCTCGCTGTACATGGGTTGGCGCAGTTTCAGGGTGCGCTCGATAGCCTTCGGGCGCAAATCAAACAGCTGCTCGATCTTCTTGGCTATCTCGCTGTCGCTCATCTTAACGTTGCTGCGGCCATAGGTGTTCACGTAGATATTCATGGGCTTGGCTACACCGATGGCGTAGCTGATCTGTACGAGCATCTCGTCTGCCACTCCGGCAGCCACCATGTTCTTGGCGATGTGGCGGGCGGCATAGGCTGCTGAGCGATCCACCTTCGAAGAATCCTTGCCAGAGAAGGCACCACCACCATGAGCCCCCTTGCCACCATAGGTATCTACGATGATCTTACGTCCTGTCAGACCGGTGTCGCCATGAGGACCGCCAATCACAAACTTACCCGTGGGGTTCACGTAGTATTTGATGTCATCGCCGAAGAGGTCGAGCACCTTCTTCGAGTGTATCTGCTGTTTCACGCGGGGAATCAGGATGTTAATCACGTCATCCTTAATCTTTGCCAGCATCTTCTCGTCATCGCTGTCAAACTCATCGTGCTGGGTTGATACCACGATGGTGTCGATGCGCTCGGGGATACCTGCCTCACTATACTGGATGGTGACCTGACTCTTGGAGTCCGGACGCAGATAGGTCATCTCCTTGCCTTCCTTACGGATGTCGGCAAGGGTGCGCATAATCAGATGGGCCAGGTCAAGGCTCACGGGCATAAAGCTCTCTGTCTCGTTAGTGGCATAACCGAACATCATGCCCTGGTCGCCAGCACCCTGCTCGTCCTCATTGCCGTTATCCACACCACGGTTGATATCGGCACTCTGTTCGTGAATGGCACTCAGGATACCGCATGAGTCACCGTCGAACTGGTACTCAGCCTTTGTATAGCCGATGCGTTTGATCGTATTGCGGGCAATTGTCTGCAGGTCGATATACACCTCACTGCGCACCTCACCCATAATCACCACCTGTCCGGTGGTTACAAAAGTCTCACAGGCCACGCGCGCCTTCTCGTCATAAGCCAGAAACTGGTCGAGAATGGCGTCTGATATCTGGTCGGCCACCTTGTCGGGATGACCCTCAGATACTGATTCTGATGAAAATAAGTATGACATATCTTGTAAATTTGGGTGCAAAGGTACGAATAAGTGAGCGAAATACCAAATTTATTTGAGTATTTCCGAACGTGAGTACCTTCGGCGAAGCCAAAGATAGTGCGTATCTATCTTCGAGGCGAAGCCTCAAAGGTACGATTTTATATTTCTCGGGTGGTGTTCCAGAATCTCTCGCCTGAGCGTTGAGGTGTCGATGTGGGTGTAGATTTCCGTCGTGCCGATATTCTCATGACCCAGCAGTGCCTGGATGAAGCGCAGGTCGGCACCTCCCTCCAGAAGTGCTGTGGCAAACGAGTGGCGCAGGGTATGGGGCGAGATGGTCTTCTCAATGCCGGCAGCCTCGGCCTGTCGCTTGATCATAATCAGGATCATCACCCGTGTCAGGTGCTTCCCGTAGCGGTTCAGGAAGACGTAGTCCTCCTCACCGGGCTTGATGGTCATGTGGCACCGGTCGTCAAACCAGTACTTCAGTTCCTGGATGGCTTTTTGCGAGATGGGGACCAACCGCTCCTTTGAGCCCTTGCCCATCACCCTTACATACTCCTCTTCGATATACAGGTTCGACAGTTTCAGGTTCACCAGCTCACTCACGCGCAGCCCGCAGGAGAACAGCACCTCGATGATGGCGCGGTTACGATGCCCCTCCCATTTCGAGAGGTCGATGCTCGCCTCCAGCCGATCCACCTCCTGAGTTGTCAGCACCTCAGGCAGATGCTCTCCGATCTGTGGCGACTCCAGGAGTTCCGTGGGGTCATCGTCACGATAGCCGTCGAGTTGCAGAAAACGGAAGAAAGCCCGTACGCCACTCAGTATCCTGCACTGTGAGCGCGGGTGGATACCGATGTCGTGCAGCCCGGCCGAGAAAGCCTCCAGATCCTCCAGCGTCACGTCTCTGGCATCCTTCTGTTCATGATCCAGATAGTCGAGCAGTTTCCGCAGGTCATGCTGGTAAGCATCAAGCGTGTTAGGCGACATGTTGCGCTGCAGCTTCAGGTAGCGCACATAGCTTTTTACGATGTCCTTTTCCATATTTTCGGCAAAGATACGAAATAATTCTTAATTCTTATTTTTTAATTCTTATTTTTTTAGTACCTTTGCCCCCGCATTCTATATATAATAAGGTGTATGAAGATTCAGATTATCAATGGTCCTAACCTCAATCTGCTGGGACAGCGCGAACCGGGTATCTATGGCGATGAGTCGTTTGAGAGCTACCTGCCGACGCTGCAGGCCAAGTTCCCCGGTGTCGAGATTGCCTGTTTCCAGAGTAATGTTGAGGGTGAGCTCATCAACAAGATGCAGCAGGTGGGCTTCTTCGAAGGCTACGACGGCATCGTTCTCAATGCGGGTGCCTATACCCACACAAGTGTGGCGCTCCACGATTGCATCCGCTCGCTGAAGTGCCCCGTCATCGAGGTTCATATCTCCAATGTGCATAAGCGCGAGGCGTTCCGTCACCAGTCGTTCATCTCCGCCGCCTGTCTCGGTGTGATCTGTGGCTTCGGACTCGACGGCTACCGCCTGGCCGTAGAAGGATTGATAGCCCATTGTCAGAAATAGAAGATTACATCCTGCGCCACACGGAGCCGGAACCCGACTACCTCTACCGTCTCTGGCGTGCCACGAACATCCACACTATCCATGGCCGTATGGCCAGCGGACATTTGCAGGGTCGCCTGCTGAAGATGCTCGTCAGGATGATACGTCCCGCCACGATCCTCGAAGTCGGCACGTTCAGCGGCTACAGTGCCATCTCCATGGCAGAGGGGCTTGATGAGGGCGGACGGCTCTACACCTTTGAGATCAACGACGAGATGGAGGATTTCACACGGCCTTGGATCGAAGGTTCCCCAGTGGCCGACAAGATCGAGTTCATCATCGGCGATGCCCTCACCGAAGCGCCGAAACTCGGCATCCAGTTTGATATGGCCTTCATCGATGGCGACAAGCGCACCTACCGCGAGTGCTATGAGATGGTGCTGTCGATCCTGCGTCCCGGTGGATTCATCCTCGCCGATAATACGCTTTGGGATGGCCACGTGGTAGATCACGCCTACGACCATGACCGCCAGACACAGGGCATAGAGACATTCAACGATTATATCGCTGCCGACGACAGGGTAGAACAGGTGATCCTGCCCCTCCGCGACGGCCTCACATTAATAAGAAAGAAGTAATATGCAAGAGACAAGACAAAACAAGATTGCACGACTGCTCCAGAAGGAGCTCTCACTGATATTCCAGCAGCAGACCCGCGCCACCCATGGCACGATGGTCAGCGTCACCCGTGTAAAGATATCCCCCGACCTGAGCATCTGCACTGCCTACCTCAGCATCTTCCCCAGCGAGAAGGGTGAGGAAATCCTGGCCAATGTCAATGCCAACACCAAGGGTATAAGATATGAATTAGGTACGCGCGTGCGTAACCAGCTGCGCATCATCCCCGAGCTGCGTTTCTTCATCGACGACTCGCTGGATTACATAGAACACATAGATCAATTATTAAAAGGATGAACTTTTGGAACAGCGAGATATGAATTTCCCGTTTTTCATAGCCCGTCGGTATCTCTTCTCGAAGAAATCCACCAATGCCATCAATGTCATCAGTGCCATCTCCGTCGTAGGTGTCGCTGTAGCCACGATGGCCCTGGTCGTTACCCTCAGTGTCTTCAATGGCTTCCACGATCTCGTGGCTTCCTTCTTCACCTCCTTCGATCCCCAGCTGAAGGTCGTTCCCATGAAGGGAAAGACCGTAGCAGCCGATGACCCCGTGCTCACGCAGATCCGTCAGCTGCCACAGATCGAGGTAGCCACCGAGTGCGTCGAGGATCAGGCACTTGCCATCTATAATGGTCATCAGGCCACGGTGATGGTGAAGGGTGTTGACGATAACTTCAACCAGCTCACCCGTATCAATGAGAT
>ONAE01000074.1:10914-11275 GCA_900315695.1 uncultured Prevotella sp.
TCTATGCCCCGCGTCGCGAAGGCCAGTTTGATATCACCAACCCCGAAGCAGCCTTTGAGGAAGACGAACTGTATTCACCAGGAGTGCTTTTCAACGTCAAGCAGGCCAAGTACGACAAGACCTACATCATCACCAGCATTGCCTTTGCCCGTCGTCTCTTCGGCCAGCAGGGCATGCTCTCCTCACTGGAACTGCGTCTCAAGCCAGGCAGCAACTTCGATGCAGTCAAGTCAGAGATCCAGCGCCTCTGTGGCGATCAGTTCACCGTGCGCGACCGCTTCGAGCAGCAGGACGACACCTTTAAGATCATGAAGATCGAGAAGTTTATAGCCTATATCTTCCTCACCTTCATCCTCATGGT
>ONAE01000015.1 GCA_900315695.1 uncultured Prevotella sp.
TTGATATAATTGCTAATTTCTTCATAATGTTCTGTCCTCCTTTAATTAAAACTTAAGACCTACATTGAAACCGAAGGTACGGCAGGCAGGGTTGCTGTACATTTCACCGAACATACCCTCCAGGTCGTTACCGAATGAACTAACCTCAGGATCGATGTAGCGGTTGCCCTTATGAGTCCAGGTGAATACGTTGTTGCAGAACACTGACAACGTAATGTCGCTCAGGTAGAGCTTGCTGACGATTGACTTTGGCAGCTGATAACCCAGTGTGATGTTACGCAGCTTCACATAAGAACGGTCGATCAGATAGAACTCACCACCCTCGTTGGCACCATAGTTGTTAAACCAATCCTGATAGCTGCTGTCGCCCAGGTAGATCGGTGTCACGTTCTCTGTACCGTCCTCATAAACTGAGTTAGGAATCACGAACGGACGACGATCGTTGTAGAGTGTAGCCTCACCGTTACCAGTGAACTGCATCAGGTTCTTCGAACGAGAGAACATATAGCCGCCCTTACGGATATCGAGCTGAGCACTCAGAGAGATGCCCTTGTACCAGAGTGAGGTGTTGATACCACCGGTCCAGTCAGCGTTCACGTTCTTACCAGTATCCTGAACTTCGGTTGACAGCAGAGGCTGACCATTCTGGTCAACAATGAGCTTACCGTCAGCAGTGCGCTGGGGCAGATAGGTGAAGAGCTCACCCATAGGCAGACCCTCAACAGCACGCATATAGACAGCGTCGTTACCTGCAGAGAACTGCTGGATGTTAACCATACCGCCATCGAGGCTCTCAGGCATAGAAACGACCTTGTTATTGTTTTTAGAGAAGTTGAAACCGAGTTCCCAACGGAAGTCCTTAGTCTGTACGGGAACGGTGTTAACGAGCAACTCGATACCAGTGTTGCGAACCTTACCGAAGTTGGTCACCATGAAAGAGTAACCGGTAGAAGGATCTACAGGCAGTGTGAAGATCTGGTCGTCAGTATTACGGTTATACCAAGCGAAGTCAACGTTGATACGGTTGTTGAAGAAAGCCAGGTTCAAACCGATTTCAACCTCAGTGGTCATCTCAGGCTTCAGAGAGTTGCTACCAATGGTAGAAGAAGCCTGGAAGGCATTGATACCAGCGTGGGGGAACTTGGTCAGGTCACTACCATAGTAACCATTAGAGTAAGCCTGCACGAAGTTAGGGAATACACGGTACTCATCAGCGTCGTTACCGGTCTTACCGTAAGCGGCACGCACCTTACCGAAGGTCAGGATGTTGTTCTTCGGGATCAGACGTGTAAAAATCCAGCTCAGGGTTACGCCAGGATAGAAGTAGCTGTTCTTTTCCAAAGGCAGGGTTGAAGACCAGTCGTTACGGGCTGTGAAGCCGAGGTAAAGCATCTCATCCCAACCGATAGTAACATCACCGAAGAGACCCACGAGACGGCGCTTGTAGGTGTATTCCTCAAGAGTGGTCTTGGTGGCGCCGTTACTCAGCTGCCAGAAACCAGAGTAGAATGTCAGGTCATCGGTCTGACCATCCATATAGTTGCGGCCACGCTCATTCATGTTCAAACCAACGTTCACATTCACGTCGAGCTTGCCATCCAGATACTTGTCGGCGAAGTTAGCCAGGAAGTCGTGGTTCACCTCGTACTTACGCATATATCTGTTGAACACATAACCAGCCTGGTTCATGTTTGAAGGAGCATATCCGTAGTCTTTGTTGATGAGGGCGTCGTCAAGTGAGATCTGAGGATAACCGATCTTGTGATCGAAGTCAGTATAGTCGAAACCGAAACGATAAGTCAGGGTCAGCTGCTTGATAGGCTTGATGTCAGCCTGTACCTTACCAAACACCTGCTTGGCATCGTTGTGGTTGTAGTTGTTCTCAATAGCCCAGTAAGGGTTGGTGATACCATAAGGTGTGAACCAAGCCTCTGGTGTATCGAAAGCAGAATTGAGGTTCTTGCGGTCAACGAGGCTGAGGTCGCGTGGGAACTCCAGGATACCATCGATGAATGAAGTACCCTGATAAGCGGCCACCGTGTTGGTGTTGGTCTTTGCCAGGTTCACGTTAGCAGAGAGCTTGAACCAGTCTGTAGCCTGATAGCTACCACGATAAGCCAGTGTGTGACGCTTGTATGTGTCCTTGTCACCAGGAAGGATACCGTTATCTGAAGCAAAAGAGTAGCTCAGATAGTAGGTCATCTTCTGGTCGCCGCTGATACCATTCAGAGCAACGCTGTGAGAGGTGTTGATACCTGTATCGAAGAAATCCTTGACATTGTTCTCAACAGCACTGTACTTGTGCTCCAGCTGCTGATAGTTCCAGATTGGACCATATACCTGTGTGCTACCGTCCATCTCAGGACCCCAAGATCCGTTCTCGATGAAGGTCTGCTTACCGTTCCAACCCTGACCGAACTTGTTCTGCAGCTTAGGCAGTGTAGCAACGCTACGCCACTGAACACTACCATCGTAGCTGATCTGGAAGTTGCGGTCGCCATGCTTCTTACCAGTCTTGGTGGTGATGATGATCACACCGTTGGCTGCGCGGCTACCATACAGGGCTGTAGCGGCAGCACCCTTCAGCACGGTCATGTTCTCGATATCGTTCGGGTTGATGTTTGACACACCACCGACTGCATTCTGGAACTGATCCTGCTCCTTCTGAGTACCTTTGAAGGTGGTCTGTACGAGGGGCACACCATCTACAATGTAGAGGGGCTGGTTGCTACCATTGATAGAGCTGATACCACGGATGATCACTGAGTTGGCTGAACCTGGGTCGCTTGATGTGGTGTTGATCTGCACACCAGCCACCTTACCTGCCATGGCACTTGTTACGTCTGTCATTTTACCCATTGTCAGCTCATCGCTGTCAAGTGTCTGAGCTGAATAACCCAGGGTCTTCTGCTGACGGGTAATACCCATAGCAGTTACCACCACCTCATCGAGGGCCTGAGCGTCGCTCTTCATGAACACGCGCATGCCGTTTTTGGCTGCTACGGTCTGAGACAGATAAC
The DNA here is from genome assembly GCA_900315695.1 of uncultured Prevotella sp. Classification (GTDB taxonomy): domain Bacteria; phylum Bacteroidota; class Bacteroidia; order Bacteroidales; family Bacteroidaceae; genus Prevotella. The sequence goes on from ONAE01000015.1 coordinate 3,021, forward strand.
CGAGATAACTAATCTCCAGCTGGTTCTTACCAGCGGGCAATGTAATGTTGAAACGACCATTCACGTCAGTCAACATACCAGTACTGGTACCTACCACCTTAACGGCCGCACCGATGATCGGCTGACCGTCCTCCTGTGAGAGCACAGTACCAGATACTTTTGTTTGAGCCAGTGCTGTTCCCATGCAAAGGAACATAGCGGCTAAAAACATCGTTAGTCTTTTTTTCATAAATTCTCTCTTTTGGTTATTAATGTTAAATATATAGTATATTCGTTCATTTTTCCCACCTTAATTATATTATTATATAGAGCATTTAATCTTAACGTGACCTCTGCCTCAGAGGTGTACACAATAATCTAATTTAAAATTTAAGAAAATGGCATTTTCAATCAAATTCGAATTGCATGTTCATTTCCACAAGAGTGAAAAGAACAAAGAGATGAACCAAAAGGAAAAGGAAGGAAAAAAGCAGGCAGAAGCATTCTGCAGGTTAGTAGCTGATGAAATTGAACGGCAGAAACCTGTGATGAGTCAATCAACAATTGAGAACTATCTGACTGCATTACGTTCGTTTCAGGATTACCTATTAGAATCGCCAACTGACGTATGTCTGGACAGTGGCCTCTTCCAACACTATGAGCATTGGCTCCATAAACGCATGGTAAAGCCTAACACCATCTCATGCTATATGCGCTCACTACGTTCCTTAACAGCTAAGATCTATGGCGAAGAAGAACGCCATCTGTTCAAGAACGTTTATACAGGACTTGCTGCCACTGATAAGCGGTCAATCTCTACCGATGACATCAACAAGCTCAGAAGCCTCCAGCTAAAAGACGGCTCTTTCGCGGCTATTGCACGTGATTTGTTCCTTTTCAGCTTCTATGCTTTTGGCATGCCCTTCGTTGATATGGCATTTCTGCAGTGGTCGCAGATATCCGATGGCAAGTTGACCTATTATCGGCATAAGACCGGTCAGCAGGTAACGGTTAAGATCGAATCCTGTATGCTGGAAATCATAGAGCGTTATCAAGATGATAACCGACTCTATGTGTTCCCATTAATACATGCTACAGATGAACAGGAGGCTTATACTGAATATCTGAAAACGCTGAATCGCTATAACCGCATGTTAAAACGGTTAGGTGAGTTGGCTTCCATCCATCACCAACTTACATCCTATGTGTCGCGCCATTCCTGGGCAAGTATCGCTTATGATAGTAATGTTGACCTGGCAATCATCTCCAAAGCACTCGGCCATGCCAATCCCCAGCATACACTCATCTATATCCGCCAGATTAACGATAGCAGGTTGTATGATGCTAATCAACAGATACTGAAAAAGGTTCTGGATAAGCAAAGTTGAAGCAATTTGGGGCGATAAGTTCCTATTTGAAAGTTAAAGGTATTTTAAACTTTCCAATTGATATAAATCAAAGGAATCGCTAAAAAGTGTTCACATTTTGAGGCGAAATGTGATTTTTTTATAAAATTATTCGTTTTTTAGAATAATATGCATTATTTTTGCAGCCCAAACCCCAAATAGGTTAAAATTGCAACACCTCTGAGGCAGAGGTCACGTTAAGATTAAGTGCTCTATATAATAATATAATAAGGTGGGAAAAATGAACGAATATACAATATATATTTAACATTAATAACCAAAAGAGAGAATTTATGAAAAAAAGACTAACGATGTTTTTAGCCGCTATGTTCCTTTGCATGGGAACGACAGCCCATCATCGGTGCTGCCGTTAAGGTGGTTGGTACAAGTACTGGTATGTTGACTGACGTGAATGGTCGTTTCAACATTACTCTGCCTGCTAACAGCAAGCAGTTGGAGATCAGTTATCTCGGTTATCTGTCTCAGACCGTTGCTGCTAAGAATGGTATGCGCGTCTTCCTGAAGGCTGATGCAAAGACCCTCGACGAGGTGGTCGTAACTGCCATGGGTATCAGCCGTGACAAGAAGGCCCTGGGCTATGCTGCTCAGGAACTGAAAGCTGAGGATCTGAACGTGAACGGTACTACCTCACTGGCAAGTGCCATTCAGGGTAAGCTGACTGGTGTTAGCGTCCGTCAGTCTTCAGGTGCTCCGGGTGCTTCTGCCCAGATCGTGATTCGTGGTGCCCGTTCATTCGATGGTAACAATGCACCTCTGTATGTTGTAGATGGTATGCCTATCGCTTCTACCCCTGACTTTTCAACAGGTAACTCAGTGACAGGTGCCGACTTCACCAACCGTAGCATTGATATCAACCCAGATGACATCGAGAGCATCAACGTGCTGAAAGGTCAGGCTGCTTCTGCCCTTTATGGTATCCGTGCTTCTAACGGTGTGATCCTGATCACCACCAAGCGTGGTAGCAAAAATGTTCAGAAGCCTGTAATTACCTTCACCGCAGACTTCAGTGCACAGACGCTGAGCCGCAAGTTCAAGCATCAGGATGTATATGCTCAGGGTAGCAGTCAAGCTGCTTACAACCCCAACTCTTCTTCTACATGGGGTCCGAAGATCAGCGAGCTGCCTAACGATCCTAAATATGGTGGCAACGTTCAGAACGATTATACTGCAAACGGTCTGCACCAGGGTCAGTACTACAACCCGAAGTATGCTGCTGCCGGTCTCGACGGATGGACTACACCTCGGACTTATGACAACGTAGGTGACTTCTTCAAGACTGGTTTCACTGAGAACGCTACGTTCAACATTTCTCAGCGTAAGAATAACATCGGCTACTCTTTCGGTGTGAGCAATTCTTATCAGAGCGGTATCATTCCTTCTACAGGTTTGAATCGTACCGGTGCCCGTGCTGCTGTTGATTACGATATCAACGATGAGTGGAAGACCGGTTTCTCTGCAAACTACACTTCTACGAAGATTACTTCTGCTCCTGGAGCTAACAACGGTGTGGTTAACGTGGTTTACGGTGCTCCTGCAGAGTACAATCTGGCTGGCACTCCTACTCACTATCCTAATGACCCCACCAAGCAGGTTTCTTATCGTGCTACAAACTTCAACAACCCCTACTGGTGGTCAAACAACGATGAGTTCCGTCAGCACACCAACCGTGTGTTCGGTAACGCATACTTCGAGTATTCTCCGAAACTGGGTGTTGACTATCTCAAGCTGACTTTCCGTGAGCAGGCTGGTCTGGATGTCTATACGACTGACAACATGACAACTGCTGAGGTTGGTTCTGCCTATAACACTAAGGGTGAGGTTGAGGACTACGGTGTTCAGCGTAATATCTTCAACAACTTGTTCACCATCAACTTCACAGCTCAGCTGGGTGCTGAGAAGGAGTGGGAGCTCGGTGCTATGATTGGTAACGAGATCAACCACGACAACAGCCGTCACTGGGACTATGATGCTTCTGGTCTGTCATGGTATGGCCAGCCCGTTATCGAAAATGCTGCCAGCATGGACTACTGGTCAATGTACCACGAGCAGGAGCGTACAGTCGGTTTCTTCGGTCAGCTCTCTGCAAGCTGGAAGAACATGCTCTATCTGACAGTTACAGGTCGTAACGATGTTGTTTCTACGATGCCTCGTGGCAATCGTTCATTCTTCTATCCCTCAGTATCACTGGGCTGGATCTTCACTGAGCTTCCTGCTTTGAAGGACAAGAACTTCCTGTCTTATGGTAAGCTGCGTGCTTCATATGCTCAGGTAGGTCAGGCTGGTATTTATCGTGAAAACTACTATTACACACCTACTTACGGTAGCGGTATGTATGTATATACTCCTATTGCTTACCCAGTTGGTGGTGCAAAGAGCTATGTACCTTATTATGTATCATTCGACCCGAACCTGAAGCCTCAGAACACTACCAACTATGAGTTTGGTATCGACCTGAACTTCTTCAAGAACCGTGTGCGTTTGGAATATACCGCCAGCTATCAGGATGTTAAGGATCAGATCTTCGACGTTCCTACAGCAGGCACTACCGGTTATCAGTATCTGCGTACCAATGCAGGTCGTATGACCACATGGGCACATGAGGTTTCTTTGAATGCAAGCATCGTTCAGACCAAGGACTGGAACGTGGATCTGGGTGTAAACTTCACATCAGTATCTAATAAGGTTAAGGAGCTGGCTCCTGGCGTAGAGAGCATCATGCTTGGTGGTTTCGTAGAGCCTCAGGTTCGTGCACAGGCAGGTTACAGCTATCCTAACATCTATGGTGTTGCCTTCAAGCGCGCTGAGAATGGTCAGCTGCTTCTTGCTGACGGTCTGCCCCAGGGTACTTCATCAAGTGAGAACATCGGTGAGTGTGCTCCTGACTTCAACATGGGCTTCAATCTGAAGGCTAGCTACAAGCGTCTGACACTCGCTGCTACACTCGACTGGCAGAAGGGTGGTAAGATGTATTGCGGTACCAACCTGACCATGAACTGGTTCGGTGCAACAATGGAGTCTCTGAACTATCGTGAAGGCACCATGATTGCTGAGGGTATCGACGAGGCAACAGGTCAGAAGAATACTGTTGAGGTGAGCAAGCAGGACTACTACATGGCCTACAACGACATCACCGAGGCAGGTATCTATGACACCAGCTACTGGAAACTCCGTGACGTAACACTGAGCTACAATGTTCCTAAGTTCTTGGGTATTGACTTGAATGTCTTCGCTTTCGCACGTAACATCCTCATCTGGGCTAAGATGCCTAACCTGGATCCTGAGAACTCACAGGGTAACGGTAACATGAGTGGTTACTTCGAGCGTTTCTCTACACCTAGCACATCAAGCTTCGGTGGTGGTCTGAAGCTCACATTCTAATCAGTGTAGTAATTAATCATTAAGAAAACAGAAAGTTATGAAAATGAAATATTTGTATGGCCTTGCATTGGCTACTATGCTTTTCAGCTCTTGTTCTGAGAATTTGATGGACAGAGTCAACAGGAAGGAGACCAGCAAGACTGCCGATAAAGTTGCCGCTAAGTTCCAGCTTACAGATGCAGAGGTTGCTACAGCCTATTCAACTGTGAACGGTGCATATGCATGGTACGTGTCATCCTATACCGAGCAGCTCTTTGGTACAGGTAACAACCAAATGATGAAGGCAGAATTGAGAAATCCATCGGAGACAGCGAGTGCTACTACATTCAACAACGAATGGAACTCTACTTATCTAAACCTCCACAATATCTATCAGATGATTGAGAAGTGTTCTGAGGGTGGTATTAATGCATCTCAGAGCGATCTTCTTGGTATGGCTCAGATCCTGAATGCCATCAACTGGGGTGTGCTGACAGACCTTCACGGAGATGTTCCTTTCACAGAGTGTTTCACTGGCAACCCCGCTCCAAAGATTGACACTCAGGAGTCTATCTACACAGCAATCCTGAAGATGCTCGACGATGCACAGACTAATCTTGCAAATGGTGGAAGCAATGCCGGTGAGCAGGATCTCTTCTTCGGTGGTGACACAGAGAAGTGGAGCGCCTTTGGCCACGCTGTAAAGGCTCGTTATCTGCTTCACACCTATGGCCGCAACAAGAGCGTGCTCAGCGAGGTTGTTAAGGAGGCTCAGGCTGCTATTGATGGTGGCTTTACAGGTTGCTATCTGAAAGTGTTCAACGGTGTAACTGCCGACAACGCTTGGTCAGCCTATCAGTGGAGCCGTTACTACATCGGTTCAAACAAGACTGTTGACGATCTGATGCTGGAGCGTGAAGACCCACGTGAACCCCTCTATAACTATGATGGATTAGGAACTGGAGAGGACATTATTGGCGAGCCAGGAAATGCTGATCAGGCTACACTTGTACAGGCACTGAATGAGCCTGCATGGCTTGAGAATGGTGCTGCAAACCTGGTTATCATGAGTGAGTCAGAGCTCTACTTCATCCTTGCAGAGGCACAGGCTATCCTCGGACAGGATGCTACAGCTGCCTTCGAAAAGGCTGTTTCAAGCAATGTCAAGGAGTACTTTGCCATCGCTGGTGAGGAAATCGAAGATGCTGATGTTGAGGATTATATCGAAGGTCTTGCAGACCTCTTCGCTGCTGATCCTTTGAAGGAGATCCGTATCCAGAAGTACCTTGCTCAGACTCGTGGTGAGGTGATTGAGACCTACAACGATATGCGTCGTATCATCTATACCGACGGCAAGTATCCTGTAGAGATGAAGAACCCGAACAACACCTCTAGCGTTGGTAACCGCTGGCCGCTCCGCTTGCCTTATGGCGACAGCGACGTGGTTTCTAACCCCAACGTTACAGCTGCCTTCGGTTCTGGTAATGAGGCTGGTATGTATGTCTTCACTGAGAATGTATGGTGGGCAGGTGGTACCCGCTAATCCCTATCATAGCATATAAAAAAACGAGGTGTGTCAAATTTGGCATACCTCGTTTTTTTAATGTTCCCTTTTGTCATCTCGACTAAGCGCAGCGCATGGAGAGGTCTAAAATATGCAAGCCCAGCCGAACCTGCGCACAAGTTCCTGAAGAAGTAATTGAAAATCTATAAAAAAAAGGGGCGGCTCAAAGCCTTACCCCTGTGGCAGCCGCACTGCCCAGCGCACCTAACAAGGCGGTGAGCACAGCCACGGCAACCTTCGCGATAGTTTTCCAATGTCGCATCATCTTGTCCTCCTTTCTTTAAAATGAGAGTCCGATGCCTGACCTCGGACTCCCTGATCTTACTTCGGCGGTCAGGCCGCCTTCGGGCTAGTCGTTGGGCTCGTTGATCACCGGTGGGATATCACTGCCGCCAGCCTCTGAGTCATCCTTAGGCTTCGAGGTATTGACCTCGTTCTTCGGTGCCTCCTGTACGCTGCAACCCGTGATGAACGTCTTCTGACGCTGACCCTCTGAGTCGGTCTTCACCTCGGGCATGAACAGCACGTGCAGACCCTTGATGTGCTTACGGGCGTCGAAGTCGGATGCCTTCTCGGCACCGTTGCTCGTCAAGCCGATCTTGAACGAGCCGAAGCCGTTGAGCTTCACGCGCTTAGAGTCCTGCAACTGATCCTGCATCGTCTCGATGAGTTCGGTGATCACAGCCAGGATGTCGCTCTTCTTCACGGTACAGTTACGCTGCATGATCGTGGCCAGTGCGTCGGTATCCACGGTGTTGGTCATTACGGCACGGGGGTACCACTTGCCGTAGCCCTTCTGCTTAGGTGACGTCACCTGCGATAATCGGTAGAATACTGCCATATCGTCCTCCTTTCTTTTACTCGGGATTCGCATCCCTACTGCGTTAAACACTACTTAGGGCAGGCGTTTCCTGCTTGCAGTCATCATCTCTGATTGACACTGCAAAATTAATAAAAAATAAGGCCGATTCCAAGAGAATCAGCCTTATCGAGTTAGCCAAAATGAAAAACAAAAAGTAACTAATCGCAGGGCGAAAAGTTACTTTTCGGAGGGTAAAAAGTTACTTTTCGAGGGACGAAAAGCTACTTTTTGTGGCGCGCTTCAAGCTCCCGCAGGATACGGCGCTCGCGCGAGGGCTTCACATAGTAAAGCCACTTACAGTGGTTGCACACCCGACGGTACGTGCCCGTCTTCATGCGTTCTAATTTCGATCGGGGCAGCGCCTGCCCGCATTTCATACATTGCATCATCTCTTCCATAGGTTATGAGTTTAGAATGGTGTATCATCTTCGGGATTGGGAGTGAAGAGGAATTCCTGCTGTTCGGAACGGTCGAGCCAGCAGTGGTTGCTGACGGGCAGCGGCCGGTAGCTGTTCAGCTGGTCGGTCACGTGGATGGTCTGCACGATGCCGTGACGGTAGTTCTCCGCATCAAACGAGAGGTAACAGATACCCTTGTGGCCCATGGCATCGTCGCGCACCTTATCGACGATCACCTTCAGCAGATGCAGCTGCGCTGGCGAGCCTGGTTCACGTGGTGCATTGTCACCATTGACGAGCACCAGTCCGTAGTCGGCACGGTTGCGGAACTCAGCCGATCCCGAGGCATTGTATAGCGACTCTATCTGCTCGCCCTTCTGCGGTTTTGAGGGATGCACCACCACGATCACGAAGAGTCCTGTGCGATGGGCAAAGAGCTCTATCTCCGCCAGCACGTCGCCGATCTTCATCGTGTCGCTCTTCGCCCCGTCGGGCAGCTGGATGTAGTTGAAGGGGTCGAGCAGCAGCTGTTGGATGCCATAGCGCTGTTGCAGCTGTTCGGCGCGGTGGAGCAGCTTGTGGATGGTGCGCCCCTTCTCCTCGGTGACGAAGAAGATGTTCTCCTCCAGCCAGTCCACGATGCGCTCTGCCATGGGCTGTGGGATGGCGGTCTGCCGATAGTCCACGCCCCGCTCGGTGGTGACCTTCTCCTTGCGGAACTGCCGTCCGGCGATGGTGGTAGCCAGTCGGGCGATGTGCCGTTCGGGTGGGAACATCTCGGGCGAGTAGATGGCGGCCTTCCAGTTGTGGAGCAGGGCGAGGTTCAGCACCAGGTCGTCGGCAAAGGTCGATTTGCCCGTGTTGGGCTCTCCGACGATGATCGTGGAGCGTCCCGGTTCGAACTGCACCAGGTCGTCGAACGCGCCCCATCCAACCTTCTTACCTGGCTGGATGCCGTTCTGCCAGATGTCGAACAGCTTCTCACGGTAGTTGGCGACCGTCTCCACACCTGTGATCTGACAGGGCTGTGCGTGGTTGATGCACTGCATCACGGCGTCGGCACCGTGCGCCGTCAGCATGTCGTTGGCATCCTTTTCGGCATACGACTCCCCGTCTTCCTGTTCGATGCGCCATTCCACGATGCGGCAGCGGGCCTCTCCGAAATACTCTGCCAGCTTCGTGCGCAGCTGTTCACCTGCCTCGTCCATGTCGCCTGCCAGATAGATGGTCTTCAGGTTGTCGAAGTGGGAGTAGCGGAAGCGGTTGAACGTGCGCAGCTCTGTGTCGGCGCCGTTGCTCACCGATATCACGTTGTCGTAGCCCAGTTCCATGAGTGCCAGCGCGTCCATCATGCCCTCGGTGATGATGATGCTCTCCTGTCCGATGCAGGCGTCGATGTTCCAGGGGATGATCTCGCAGTCGGGCTCCATGGCAAACAGCTTGTCGGTGGTCTTATACTGGATGTTCACCACCTTCGTGCCCTCGCGGAAGGTGAAGGCCAGGCAGTCGCGCTCCACGCCTCCGATGGTGTGGCGTGCCGAACAGACACCTGCCTTCTTCGCCGTCTGCGGCTGGATGCCCCGCTTCGTCAGGTAGTCGATGGCCACGGCATCGAGCGGTTTCAGATGGGTGGTGCGCGGCAGTTTCCAGTTCTCTTTCCTCACCGGCTGGTGCTTGCCGAAGGCTTTCACCTTCGTGCTGACGATGAAGTGGAAGCCGCAGTTGTAGCACTTGCCCAGCCCCGTGGTCATGTCGAGCCTGACACATGGTTCGTTCTGATGCGCCCGTTTGCGCGAGTCGGAACAGTCGGGACAGGTGCAGCGCACGATGGTGGCGGTGCCGTTCTCGTCGGTCCTGCTGTGCTTGATGTCCAGCCGGTCTATGGGCACGATGTAGTAGCCCGTGGGAGTCAGCTCCCATTGCTTCTGGGGTATGAAGTTATATCCGTCTGCCATGATCTTGGATGTTTTGTTGTTCGTCTTCGCTGAGTGTCTCCCAGGCGGTCTTCATCATGAAGTCCTGGTCGGTCATCTGCTGCCGTTGCTGCTGTTCAGCCTTGGGGTCGATGCTGTCGGGGGTGGTCCAACAGTCGGCGCAGAGGCTCCACACGCAACGGATGTCGGTCTGAGGGGGTGCCCACCAGGGAACCGGCTCGCCTCTGTGTCCATGGCGCAGGCCCGCGCGGTCAACCGTCTCGTAGGCGGAAGGTCCGATCACATCGGAGACCTTCCCGCCTTTTTCTTTATTTTCTTTTTTATCATCATTATCTTCTTTATGATGATTATCTCTATTATAAGGCGCGCTTGCGCGTTTTTGCGCGCGCACGCCCGTATGCGAGGATGTCCGTTTGGATGCAGCATGCAACAGCCCTGACAAATAGGGACTGAAGAAGCTCTCATCATCCTCAACGATGAAGAGTCCGTAACTGGTCACGATTTTCCAAAGCCATTCTTCACTGCAGTTTGAATCACGCGCAATCTTAGAGAGTGAGCGGCGATTACCAATGGCATTATGGCACAATCGCAGATAGCGGAACAATTGTAGCATTGCTCCTTGTGCGGCAATGGCGCCCTCATGTTCTATCAGGGCATCCATCTCAGGGGTATTGAAATACCACAAGTCGAATTTTACACTGGCTGCCATAGTCGTTATCGCTTCTCAAGTTTAAGTGCCTGGTGGCGGTTGCGGCGGAAGTTGATGCGGCAGCTCACGTGTACCCACCAGGAGGTGCCGCTGTGCTCCAGGATCAGCTGGTCTAAATCAACATTGTCTTTCATCCACGTGAAGAGCAGGCGGGCGATCTGCTCGCTGCTGGTGTAGCAGAAGGGCCAGTGCTTACGGGGGATGGTGATGTCGGCGGCCTCGCCCGCCAGATGCTGGGAGTTGCTGGCGCCCTTCACGGCGGCGTTGAGCTGGGGGCAGCGGTAGCCGGAGTTCACCTGGATGGGCAGGCCGAAGTGCTGGCGCGTGGGTTCGAGACAACGCTGGACGAGGTTCTGCAGGGCCGTAATGTGGCACTTCAGTGGCGTGTTGGGGATGTGGTGCTTCTCGGCAGTCTCCGAGGCAAGCATCTCGCTGAGCGAGAAGTGCTCCGACAGGAGCATGTGGGAATTGAATAGGGGTTTCATACTTTATAAGGTTTTTTGTTAGATAATGATCAAACGAGATTGTTGACGATGCTGTCAACCATGTAAGGGCGCCACCCAGAATGGTGGCGCCCCTCGGTAATAATCTGAAATGCTCTGTTTTGTTCATACACTTTGGTTTTTAGAGAGTTAATGGCTCTTTTTGAAAGCCACTGCAAAGGTACAACAAAAACAGCCCAAAAACAAAAGTTTCTGGGCTGCTAATGTATAAAAATATACCTATTTATTCATCCACCACTCTGTCCGATAACGAGTCATCAATACATAGAGCGTAGAATAGGTTCTACTTAGATTGGAACGATCGAAAAGGAATTGTGCAAAAACCTTCAATGTTACAAGCAAGGCGCCTTTTTCAATCAGCTCGATCAGCATCATATAGACTTGCTTGGCAGCTATTTTCTTATGATCGAAAACATATCTATTCAATGCCAAAGCATCAACATTTGGATCATCATGCAGGAGATTTGGTCTCAGCGAATCTATGATGGATCTTAACTCATTATGATAATTCTCATCAAACAGATCAGACAGCATTGTGTCGTCGTTGATGATAATACGCTTTTTCATTTTCTTTTATTATGTCTAAAATTTTACAAAGATATAAATATGTATGTACGCAAGAGAAATTACATCTTCTTATTCTTACTATAAGAATAATGCGTTAGATCTGCCTATTTGGCCAAAGAATTTGGTTATAGGGGATCTTGGGTTGGAGAGTTTTCGCGTAACGCGCCACTCTTTAGGAATGCTGCCCAACAACAAATACCTGGGCCACGATAGTATTCCACCTTTCTCATTGTCTCTTCTGTTTTTGAGGCACAAAAATATAGTATTATTTGTAATTATACAAACAATCTGTAGATTTTTTGTATAATAATAAACCTTCATGCACAATTATGAGGTCATCTGTGCATGTTTTCTACCCTCAAACCACAAAAAATAGGCTTTTTGTTTTGATTAAGAAGGCTAAAGTCGGGAATAAGAACCAGAAGCCATTTGAAAAGATGATGATTATGGAATACGAACTTAATGGCATTGGGAAAGTAAAAATGACAGTAGGCATCCGGCGTCGGACGAAAGAGAAGGTTCAATACTGCATCACAGCGATTAGTAGTATATAATCTAAAAAGGGCACCCATTGGGATGCCCTTTATGCTTGCCCCTGGAACGTGAAGGAGGTTTACGCAGAAGCGTGATGCTATGCTGGCGGGGACTTCGCACTACCCATATACATCGTCCTATCACGACTTATCCGCTGCAAAAGTACGAAGTATTTTTGATACTTGCAAGTTTTTAGGGTAAAAAAAGTATTTTTTCAAATTTGTCGCTCGACTCTCTGCCCCCCTAGTGGTTAAAATCACAAAAACTTCGCTTTTTGTTTTGTATTGTGCTCACTTATTCGTACCTTTGCAAACGATCACTGGCACGATGTTCAAGTGTGAACGCCGGTGTGACTTTTGTGGGTAAAATATAACAAGCGTTTGCTGTTATTCGGAATTGCTTCAAGAACCTAGGAAATTCAAGAAAGTCCAAACCGAAAGAATAAGTCGCAAACGTCTGTGCGTTTAGCATGGGCGTGACTTATCCGGTTTGGTAGGCTTCCTAGGGCCGTTGAAGCATGGGTGATGATCGTCCATGCTTTCTTTGTGCCCTATAGCCTACCTCCGAAGATAAGCAATACGCCTTAATGCATAGCGTATGGCCAACAAGAATCTTAATGCCGCAAAGACGGCAAAGAAGGATGAGTTCTATACGGAGATGCCAGACATTGAGCGGGAACTGCAGCACTATTGGCCGCACTTCCGAGGAAAGGTTATCTTCTGCAACTGTGACGATCCTTATGAGAGCAACTTCTTTAAGTATTTCGCTCTCCACTTCAATCATTTGGGGTTGAAGAAGCTGATTTGTACCTGTTACAATGGTTCACCAGTTCAGGGCAAGGAGCTGCTGATTGATTTTGGAGACTTCTCTGATGCACCAAAGAAGGTAGCCTACAAGGTTGTCATCACCGAAGTGAAAGATTTGAATGGCGATGGTACTGTCGATCTTTCCGATGTGCGCTATTTGTTGCAGAACGACAAAAACGTAATTAGTATTCTGAAAACTGGAGATTTCCGTGACCCAGAATGTATAGAGTTGCTGAAAGAAGCAGATATCGTTATCACGAATCCACCATTCTCGCTTTTCAGAGAATACATTGCACAATTGATAGAGTACAAAAAGAGATTCCTAATTGTTGGACATCAGAATGCAATACATTACAAAGAGATATTCCCAAGAATTAAAAATGGAGAGGTATGGTTGGGATATGGTTTTAAAGGTGCTGCCGCTCATTTCTTCTCACCATATGAAGATATTGCCACATCAGGTGATCACAAGAAAAATATGATCCGTGTTTCTGGCGTTACATGGTTTACTAACATAGACCACAACAAACGTCATGAAGAAATAGATTTGGTTTGTCATTACACACCTGAAGATTATCCATCTTACGCTAACTACGATGCTATAGAAGTTAGCAAGGTACAAGACATCCCCTGTGACTACAAAGGGGCGATGGGAGTACCAACGACATTTCTCGACAAATATAATCCAGAACAATTCGAAATAATTGGATTAGCAGAAGGAGACTTAGGTAAAGAACTAGGTTTAAAACCTTTTGATCGTGAATTAAAGAAACTAAACAAGAGTTTACGCGATGGCCAATTGTTTTTCATGAAGAATGGTTTTCCACAAAAGCCATACAGTAGAATCCTCATCCGCAACAAAAATCCTAAGATAGAATGATGACTATTACCCAACGAGAAGTGACTGTCGGTGAGATTACCCTCGGTTACGTGAATAACGACGAACAGGGCGTTCGCGGTTATAATGGCAAACTCGACATTCGCCCACCCTATCAGCGTGAGTTTATCTACAACGAGAAAGAACAGCAGGCCGTCATCACAACGGTATTGCACGGCTACCCATTGAACGTGATGTATTGGGTGAAACGCTCTGACGACGCAGAATGTCCTTATGAGGTGATGGATGGGCAACAGCGCACACTCGCGCTTTGTGAATATGTGGCAGGTAAGTTCTCGTATGAATTTAAGAACTTCTTCAATCAGCCCGAGGATATTCAGCGTAAGATTCTGAACTATCCATTGACCATCTATGTATGCGAGGGTGATGCCAGTGAGAAATTGGAGTGGTTCCAAACCATCAATATTGCAGGTAAGCCACTGAATGAGCAAGAAATCAATAATGCGATCTTTGCAGGGCCGTTCGTCTCGGATGCAAAGCGTCACTTCTCAAAGTCTAACTGCGGTGCCTACCGATTGGGCAAAGACCTGGTAAACGGCACGCCGATCCGTCAGGACTTCCTGAAGAAAGCCCTCGAATGGATGGCAGAGCACGAGACACGGCAGGGTCATCGCATGACAGCCGTCAGTTATATGTCAGCTCATCAGCATGATCCCAATGCCAATAACCTATGGTCGTATTTCCAGACGGTATTGAACTGGGCCATTACCAACTTTGACATGAAGCGTTTTAAGAAGATTATGAAGGGGCTCAACTGGGCAGAACTCTATGACAAATACGGCTCAGAGACACTCGACACTGTGGCGATCGGTAAACGTATATCGGAGTTGATGCGCGATAGCGAAATTCAGAAGCAAGCAGGCATTATACCTTATATATTAATAGGGGATGAGCATTATCTGGATTTGCGGACGTTCCCTGAAGATATTAAACTGGCCGTGTGGGAACAGCAGAACCATATCTGCAAGTCATGTGGTAAGGAGTTTGACTTTGAGTTTATGGAGGGCGACCATATCACCCCATGGCATGAAGGCGGGCGCACCGTCATTGAGAACTGCCAGATGCTCTGCCGTGAGTGCAATCGCCGCAAAGGTGCGAAATAGTGAACACAATACATCGAAAAACGGAAAATAATTGCTAAGAAATTTGGAAGTATCAATAAAACTTTGTATCTTTGCAGCAGATTATTAAAGCTCCGCCATTCTTTCTTGAATGGACATGGCCGTCTGAGGACGGCTTTTTTTTAATTTTAAATTCAATATTATGGCACAACGTGTAACATTCTACATTGATGGGTTTAACTTCTATTACGGTTTGAGACGTACTAAGCGCACTGAACCGCAATGGGGGGATTATTACTGGATCGACATAGTAAAACTATGCGCAGGGTTTCTTGGTGAAGATCAAGTAGTGGAAAAAGTGATATATTTCACTGCCTCTCCGCTTAATCCCGAGAAAAGTAGTCGCCAAAGTGCTTTTCTCAATGCCAATAAGATTATTAATGGTGATCGCTTTGAGATTGTTAGAGGCAAGTATCTCGACAAGCAAATTCAATGTCCCAATTGTCATTACGCCATTTCAAGACCAGAAGAGAAGAAAACTGATGTTAACATCTCTGTCCGTATGATTGCTGACTGTGTGCTCAATGCTACTGACACCATCATTCTTGTCAGTGCAGACAGCGACCTTGTCCCACCAATAGAATTTATTCAGCAGCAATATCCTGAAAAAAGGATTAAGGTTTATTTTCCTCCTTCAAATTTCAGTTGCGACCTGAAAGACAATCTAACGCATCACAGCAGTAAACCTGTGTTAATGCTCAAGAATGAACGCCGTTTCCGTGATGCTATCATGCCCGATGTTGTTACTAACGGAATAAAACGCTACGAGGTACCAGAAAAGTGGCGACCTGCTAATATCGTAAGAAACAAGCATCCATACCCAGGGCGCAAGGGTGACAAAGCTCGGTGGTGAGATCTCTCGACTGCGCTCGAGATGACAAAAAGGTGCTCTGGATGACAAAAAGGGGGCGGGGAATAAAAAGTGGGAGAATTGTTTGGTGGTTTCGCGGAAAATGCTTATATTTGCAGTTGATTTCGCTCCAAATGCTTGGGCGAAGAGAGGGATAAAACTTTGTGGTCATGAAGAAAAAGACTTTTGCAAACAGGTTGAGCATCCGGATTATGGCGGTGCTGATCGTGATCTCCACGATCATCATGGCCGTGGTCTATCTGATCACAAAGGAGTCGATGGACCGTGAGGCCGAGGCGCGCTATGAAAGCATCCTCCTTCATACCAATGAGAAGATACGCGGCGTGCTCTCAGACGTGTATGTGGGCGCAATTAATAATGTGAACGTGATCGAGCGCGACATCCATGATCCTGATATGTTGCAGAAGCATCTGGAGCGGATGGTTACCCAAAATATGTATATGTCGAGCTGCCGTCTGATCTTCGAGCCCGACTTCTTTCCGGAGAAAGGTCACAACTTCGAGATCTATGCCTGGCGCGACTCGACGGGTGTGATCAAGGGCCGGCAGATGAATGAGAAGCATCCTGACTTCCTGGTGCATCAATGGTACAAGGATGCTTTTGAAAATCCGGAAGATGACTGGACGCCCCCTTACTTCGACCGTGCATCCTCGCAGATGCTCACCACCACCTACCTGACCCATATCCATGACGAAGACGGCAGGAAGGTGGGTATGCTGGGTGCTGATGTGTCGCTGGAGTGGCTGCGAAAGCGCCATGTCCGTGAAGACAACGAGATCCACGAGCGTTACGAAAAGGGGTTTGAGGCCCAGTCGTACAGTTTCATCATCGACAGCGACGGCACCTACCTCATCCATCCTAATGAGAACCTTGTGCTGAAAAAGAAATTCCAGGATGTCGTGGCCGAAACTCCTGATACCCTGGATGATGCGATGGTGCGCAGGATGCTGAACAAAGAGAGTGGCACATGCCGTCTGGATGCTGAGGGACTTGACTGCTGGGTGTTTTATTCGTATGTGAAGTACGCCGACTGGACGGTGGTGTTCGTCGTGCCTGAGGAGATCATCTACCACAAGGGAAACCTTCTGGCGAATATCATCCTGTTTGTGTTCTTCGCCGGCCTGGTGGTGATCTATCTGCTGAGTTCCCATCTGATCAGGAAGAATATGCGCCAGTTGGCGCGCTTCGCAACGGCAGCCAGAGAGGTGGCCCAGGGTAACTTCAACATCGAGTTGCCCGAGGTGAAGAGCCGTGAGGTGGATGCCTTGCGTGAGGCTTTCAAGGATATGCAGACTTCACTGACGAAATATGTGGAGGAGTTGAAGGAATCTACGGCCTCGAACGTGGCGATGGAGCAGGAGCTGAGGATTGCCAGCGACATCCAGCAGCGTATGCTGCCGAAGGTGTATCCGCCGTTCCCTGAGCGTACGGATATCGATATCTACGGTGAGGTGGTGACGGCCAGGAAGGTGGGCGGCGACCTGTTCGACTTCTTCATCCGCGACGACAAGCTGTATTTCAGCATCGGCGACGTAGCAGGCAAGGGTGTGCCGGCAGCACTGGTAATGGCGGTGGCGCGCTCGATGTTCCGCAGTGCGTCGATGACTCACACCTCGCCCAAGCTGATCATGGAGTCGATCAACCGCTCCGTATGCCAGAGCAACGACTCGTTCATGTTCGTGACGCTCTTCATGGGTGTGCTCGACCTGAACACGGGCCGCTTGCTTTACTCGAATGCGGGGCATGAGCCCCCAGTACTGGTGGGCGGTGCGCATACACGATTCGTGAATGTGGATAACAACATCCCGCTCGGATTACGCCCCGACTGGGAATATTCCGAGCAGCGCTCGCTGGTGGACAAGGGTACCACGCTGTTTCTCTATACCGACGGTTATACGGAGGCAGAGAATGCGGAGCACGAGCAGTTCGGCAGGGAGCGTATGTGCCAGGAGGCGTTACGCCTGTCGGCAGAGCGTCCTGACTCGCGCACCCTTGTGCAGGCCATGCGGCGGGCAGAGCGTGTGTTTGTGAACTATCTGCCGCAGGCCGACGACATATCGCTGCTGGCCATCAAGTATCAGGGCAGTCACGACAAGAGCGTTTACCGTCGTGGTATCTCGCTGGTGAACAATGTGTCGGAGGTGCCGGCACTCGGCATCTTCCTCGGCAGCATCTGCGAGGATATGCACTTCAACGACCTCACCTCTACCCGTGTGAACCTGGCTGTGGAGGAGGCGGTGGTCAATGTGATGAACTACGCCTTCCCGAAGGGCAAACGCTCCACGATCCTCCTGGAAGTGGTGGCCGATGCCGATACGCTCACCTTCGAGCTCAGAGATGAAGGCAAGCCCTTCGATCCGACGGCTCAGGAGGAGGTGGATACAGCACTTGTCGCCACAGAGATGCGCATAGGCGGACTGGGCATCCATCTGATGCGCACCTATATGGACGAGCTCATCTATGAGCGCCAGAACGGACAGAATGTGCTGACGATGAAGAAGTATTTAAATAATCATCAAAAATAAAAATGGAGATATAAAAAAATGGAAGCATCAATCAGAAAAGAAAACGACCATCAGGTGACATTGATCCTCGACGGACGACTTGACACCTCCGTGACACAAGAGACGGAGCTTGAGGTGGAACCTTTGTTCGATTACAAAGACTGTGAAGTGGTGATTGATTGTAGCCGGCTGGACTACATCTCATCGAGCGGTCTGCGACTGATGATGGCCATCAATCAGAGATGCCGTGCCAACCGTTGTGACATTTTCATCAAGGGTTTGCAGGATAAAGTGTATGACGTGTTTATGACAACGGGATTCGTACACCTGTTCCAGTTCAGGAAGTAGGTGTACGGTCGCTGGTGGTCACGAGGTAGTTGGTCACCTCGCCTCTTGGATTGTAGAGTGCCTGGATATGGCACTCTACATATTTGTCGATACCATACTCAGGATAGTACAGGTGGCGGGTTACGCGCATGTTCTGATGCTCTTCGGGCTTTGAGATCTCTTTGAACAGACTCTCGTCGATGCCGTGCAGCATGGCCTTCATGGCATCGTTATGATCGATGAGCACACCCTTGCTGTCGTAGAACGACATGGGCACGAAGGGATGGTTGAGGATCGTCTCGTATTTATGCACGATGTTGCGCGTGGCCTGATAGATCTCCACCTCACGGGTCACATCGTTCACTGCGTTGATGACGTAGGCAGGACGGCCTTCGTCGTCGAGTTCACAGATGGCATGACCCTGGAAACTGAGGTAGTGGGGATTAGCCTCCGTGCCGTGGTTCCAGCGTTTGTTGTGCTCGAAGTGGCGCAAGCGCCCTTCATGCAGGCTCTTCGACTTCTTGACGAATTCCTCGCGATCGTCGGGATGGATGCGCTGGATATACTCCGCCAGTGTCATGCCTTCCTTGGGCAGCACGTTGCCATACATGTTGGTGGCGTGATCCTTGGCAATGTCATACACCATTACGTCGAAATTACCCATGTGCAGGGCCTTGATCATCATCTCGTTGAGTTCTCTGGAGTTGCGGGTCACACTTTTGACGTGGCGGCGGATCACCCAGATGAACAGGCAGAGCAGGGCAGCAAACAGCAGAAGGGCTATTACGATGTTGAGAATAATCGGCGTAACGTCGGGCTTGACGCGCTCGGGATGCAGCCATCGGTCTTGGATGGTGGCGATGTCGCCTTTCTGTTTCAGGCGTGAATACTGGTCGTCGATCTGATCGATGAGCTGCCGGTCGCGGCTGATGAAGTGGAGTCCTGTCACGGCTTTCCCCTTATGACGCTCATAGGCGACCACATTCTTCGAGATGCAGTAAGCCGATGCATTCTTATAGGAACGGCTGTCGGCCAGGATGAGGTCGGCATCGTCGCGTTCGAAGATGGTGATGGCCACCTCCATATCTTTCATGACGAATAAGCAGGGCAGGTCGAGCTTCTCCATCACGGCCTTGATGATATCGACGTTCATGCCTGCGGGATTGCCCTCATCGTTCAGGAACTCATAAGGCGGGTCTTCCCACTGGCATGTCACGACCACCGGATGTTGGCGGGTATATCTATCTGTCAGTGCCTGTGCTGCCGCCTGAATTACGGTAGCCAGCAGAAGAAGCGTAGCGGTGATATATCTGTATTTCATAAGGCGATGCATTTAATTGATAATCGTTTCATCCTTCTGACAGAAGACAAAGAGGCCCAGCAGCTCACCGTCGTCGTTGAAGCAGGTCTTTATCTGATACTTAATCCTGACATCATTGATCACCTGTATGGCGATGAAGTCGTTGATCTTCGACAGGTTCGTGAACTTGGTCTTGAAGAAGGTGTTGATATGCACGTGCTGCTTCACCAGCTCATCGCTATTACAACGGCACAGTTCGCAGGCCTTCGGACTGGCATCCTGGATGACACCGGTCTTGTCGAACAGGAAGATGGCGGCATCCTCGCAGTAGAAGATCGACCAGTAACGCAGGGTGCGCTCGTCTTCGAGCTGTTTCAGGCGGTGGGCTTCGGTGACATCCTTCTTCGTGCCGATGATCACCGACGGCTTGCCGTTGCTGTCGCGCTGCAACACGGAGAGGTTTACGATAAAGTCGTGCAACTCGTGGTCGCCGCCCTCCATATCCTTTGCTTTCAGCTCAATCGTCAGTTCTTCCTCTTCATGGCCTCTGGCATCCTTATGCTGGCTGATCAGACGGTCGAGTGCTCCTTTCAACCGTTTGAGGTCGCTTTCTTCGCTGTAACGCTGTGAGAACTCCTCCATCGTGTAGGTGTAGGCCACCTTTCCATTGTCGTTGCGCCAGGCAAACAGCTGATCCTTTACATCGTAGGTCCATATACGCACCTTACTGGTTTCGATGATCAGGGCCAGACGGCGGTTCAACTGGCTGTTGGCCTTGGTGACGCGCCTGTTATGCAGTTGGTAGATCACCGTATAGACGATAGCGATTGCCAGGAGGATCAGGGCCAGACCTACCAGATACCATACCCAGTGGGGGATGCCTGGTCCCTCATGCTCTGGATAGAACCATTTATTCTCAATCGGTCGGATCTCATCGTCGGTATAGAGGTTGGCATAAGCCTCGTCGAGCTGGTCGAGCAGATGCTGGTCTTTGGACATGAACTTGTATTCGCCGTGAGGCATGTTCACGGGGGTGAGTTCCAGATTGTCAAGATGGAATCTATTGATAAGCCATTGCAGCGAGAGCGTGTTCCATACGATCTGGCCTTTTTCCTCGATGCTGACCTGCTGGATCGATTTCTTCATGTCGCGGCTCACGATGGCGTTGTTGCCCCAGCCGTAGTCGAGCATCAGATGATGGCACAGGCTGGAGTCGTTGACGATCACCTCCAGTCCCTCTTTGCTCAGGTCGCGGAAGGTCTTGATCTCTATCTCTTTGTTCTTCGGCGTGACGACGCTCTGGGTGAAGAGGGTGATGGCATGACGGCCGTAGAGGCCGAACTCATCGTGGAAGCCTGAAGCCAGACCGAGTGTGAGGTCGGATTTGCCTGTTTTCAGATCCTGGAAGGCCTCCTGCTGAGGTTTCAGACGGATGATATAGGGGATATTCAGTTCCTGCAACAGTCGCTCGATGAGGTCGATGTTGAATCCTTCCGGCTGTCCTTCATCGTTGATATAGGAGTAGGGCCACAAGTCGCAGGCATCTTCATAGATCAGGGGATTCTCTGCTGTATAAAGCTTGGTGCTCCCAGGGTGTACAGACGCATGGACGGCAGACAAAGATACACAGCAAAACAAGAGCAGCAACAGCCGTTGCAGCCGCCTGTTCAACCATGAGTATCTTTTAATAGTAGTCATAAAAAAGTAGTTTAAAGACAAATTCTATGCAAAGGTATGAAATTTTTTTTGGAAATACAAAGAAAAACCGATTTTTTTTGTATCTTTGCAACGTGATAATCAATGATTGTCTTGGAAATTGTAGTAAAAAAAAACGGACATACATGAAACAAAAGATTAACTTTTTGATCATCGTGCTGGCCTGTCTGGTCAGCCTGCCAGTAAAGGCAAAGGACGATGTTCAGCTGATGAGGTTGCAGGCAGAGATGCTGCGATTGATCAGTACAAATGACAAGGAACAGTTTACCAAAGTGACCGAGGATCTCAAAAATCTGTGCAATCAGCATGGTAATGAACGTCTGTTCTACACCGCCTGGGGTAACCAGTCTATTTACGAGGCCACCCATCAGAACTACCTGGCGGCTACGGAGATCGCCAATCAGATCGCCGAATATGCGGAGCAGCAGAACAGCTTCTGGGGCCATTACGTCGTCCTGCATGTGAAGGCTATGAACGCCCTCCAGAAGCAGGACTATCAGGAAGCGGAAGAAGGATTCCTGAAAGCTGTGGAGTTCCGTCACCGTTACTTCCCTAAGGAGAGTGCCGGCGATGACTTGCAGGAGCTGATGAAGATTGCCAACCACCGTAAGGACCAGAAGGCCGGTCTGAAATATGCCAAGCAGATTCTGGCAGAGCCTGACGTGGCACCTATCCACAAGGGTAGGGCCCTGTTCCGTCTGAGTCAGTTTGCCTTTAACAAGAATAACAAGGAACTCTACGACAGTATCTACAACGAGCTGATGGCCCTGAAGGCATCGGACGGTATCGGAACGATCGAGCCAGTGGTGGAGGTGAACCATGAGATCCTGAACGGCAACTATCAGGAGGCGCTGCGCTTGTGTGAGGGGCTGTCGCCTGAGAAGAGAGCCGAGCGTATGGCTGTGATCTATCACCGGATGGGCGATAACGACAAGGCCTATGAGCAGATGGCAAAGTTCAAGAAGATCAACGACTCGATCGTCCTGGTGTCTCACGGTAACGTGGTGGCCAGCTGTTATGTGCAGATGAACAACGAGCGTCTGAAACTGGAACAGAAGCTGTTGGAGGAGGAGAACGCCAACTTGAAGCGCCTGTTCGTCTTCACCGTCATCGGTATCGTTATCCTAGTCCTGGCTCTCGTGCTGTTGCAGCATCATCTGCGCATCCGGCATCTGGAGAAAGAGAACGAGCGACTGGAAAAGGAGCGCAAGCAAGCCGAGAAGGCCTTCGACATGAAGAATGAGTTCATCACGAATATCACGAACGAGCTGCGTGCGCCGCTGAATCCTATCGAGGGATTCTCGGATATCCTCGGCACCCAGGACTATGAGTTGCAGCCAGAGGAGCGTGAGGAGCTGAGTACGATGATCAAGGACAGTTCGAAGACGATCACCAAACTGATCGACGAGTTGGCGGAGTTGTCGCTCTATGAGAGTAAGAAGTCGCTGCCGATGAACTATACGATATCGCCCAACCACCTGTGTCGTCATATGGTGGATGCGATGCGCCCCAGATGTAAGGATGGCGTGAGGATGTACTACGAGACGGAACTGCCTGAAAGCTACGAGGTACGCACCAATCAGGAGGCTGTGGAGGCGCTGTTGAAGCATCTTATCGAGAATGCCATCCAATATACCGATCAGGGTGTCATCACCGTGGCTTGTTCAGAGTATGAGGATAAGGTACGTACCAGTGTGACGGATACTGGCAGGGGCATCCCGCCAGAGCGCAGAGCGCACGTGTTCGACACCTTCCGTGAGATGGGTGAGAACCAGAAGCTGCAAGGCCTGGGCCTCTCTATCTGTAAGTCGATCGTGAAGCTGTTGAATGGTAAGATCTGGCTCGACGAGGAATATACCGAGGGCTCACGCTTTATCTTTGAACTGCCGAAGCAGTAAAGCAATCCTTCTACCGCTTAGATTTAAAGAAGTCCTGCATCAGTTGGCGACATTCCTCTTCCAGGACGCCACTGATGACGGTGGCTTTGGGATGCATGGCATGAGGCGCGAAGTCGTGGTAGCCCCGTTTGTCGTCGGCACAGCCATATACGATGCGAGGCAACTGGGCCCATCCGATGGCACCTGCACACATCACGCAGGGTTCTACGGTGACGTAGAGGGTGCAGTCGGTAAGATACTTGCCGCCCAGGGTGTTGGCAGCGGCGGTGATGGCCTGCATCTCGGCATGTGCCGTCACGTCGCGGAGCGTCTCAGTGAGGTTGTGGGCGCGCGAGATGACACGGTCTTTGCATACGACAACGGCACCGATGGGAATCTCGCCTGCCTCATAGGCTGTCTGGGCTTCATCGAGGGCCATCCGCATATAGCGTTCGTCTTTTTTTTGCTGTTCTTCTGTAATCATGTTGCAAAGTTACATTTTTTTTCTTAACTTTGCAAGCGGATTATGGATTTTAGGATTATTCATATAGAAGAAACGGACTCTACGAACCGCTGGTTGAAGGAAAACGGTGAGGGCAACATGGTGGTTGTGGCCGACTTTCAGACGGCTGGAAAGGGCTGTGGCACAAACAGCTGGGAGAGTGAACGGGGCAAGAACCTGACGTTTTCGATGCTGATTCATCCGACTGACATTCCTGCCAGTCGGCAGTTCAGGATCACGGAGATCATCTCTGTGGCCATCTGTGAGGTGTTGGAGCAATATATCGGCGATGTCAGCATCAAATGGCCGAATGACATCTACTGGCGCAACGGCAAGCTGGGTGGTATTCTGATAGAGAACGCGCTGACGGGAAACCAGATCAGGGATTGCATCATCGGTGTGGGACTGAACGTGAATCAGCGTCGTTTTCTCAGTGGTGCGCCGAATCCT
This sequence comes from uncultured Prevotella sp., assembly GCA_900315695.1. GTDB lineage: Bacteria > Bacteroidota > Bacteroidia > Bacteroidales > Bacteroidaceae > Prevotella. The sequence continues at coordinate 27,227 of ONAE01000015.1, forward strand.
GTGTCATTGTGGCAGATCAGCGAGCATGAGACGGATTGCGCGCAGTTGTTGGATGAGATCCTCGCCAAGTTTGGTGAGCTCGTAGGCCAGGATGTGCGTCCTCAGTATCTCGCACGTCTCTATCGTCGGCAAGGCTATCATCCCTTTGTGGATCAGGATGGGGCGTTTATGGCAGAGTTGACAGGTGTGGAGGAAGACGGGCATCTGCTGTTGCAAGACGACAATGGCCATCAGCGTCGTTATGCCTTTAAGGAAGTAACGTTTATAATTTAATGTTTAATATAAAAGTATATGGCAAGATTTAACAGAATTCTTTTGAAGCTCTCTGGTGAGAGTCTGATGGGTAAGCAGGGCTACGGTATCGACCCAGAGCGCCTGAGTGATTATGCGAAGCAGATCAAGGAGATCAGTGAGATGGGTGTCCAGATCGGTATCGTGATTGGTGGTGGTAACATATTCCGTGGTCTCTCTGGCTCACAGAAAGGTTTCGACCGTGTGAAGGGCGACCAGATGGGTATGTGCGCCACAGTGATCAACTCGCTGGCACTAAGCAGTGCGCTGGGTGCTATCGGTGTGAAGAACAAGGTGCTGACGGCCATCCGTATGGAGCCGATCGGTGAGTTCTACACGAAGTGGAAGGCTATCGAGGCGATGGAGGCAGGTTATGTGTGCATCTTCTCTGCCGGTACAGGTTCACCTTACTTCACCACAGACACAGGTTCCAGTCTGCGTGGTATCGAGATCGAGGCCGACGTGATGCTGAAAGGTACGCGTGTGGATGGTGTCTATACCGCCGATCCTGAGAAAGATCCCACAGCCACGAAGTTTGATGAGATCACTTATAAGGAGGTGCTGGCGCGCGGCTTGAAGGTGATGGATCTGACGGCCATCTGCATGTGCCAGGACAACAACTTGCCTATCTATGTGTTCAACATGGATGTGGTGGGTAATCTGAAGAAGGTGATGGACGGCGAGCAGATCGGTACACTCGTCCACAATTAAACTTCCTCAAACTCCACGTATTCGCCCTCTTTGTCGTCGAAGATCTTGCGCTTGTCGCTGGCTTCGCGCTCATCGTAAATCCTTACGTTACTGTCCGTAGTCATAGTTCTGCGGGCAGTTTCTTTTTCTTCTTGCTTGTGTGCCTCTTCTTTCGGCTTCTCAACCTTCGGTTTCTCTGCCTTGGGTTTATTTTGTTTTGTAGTTTGTTGTTTCTTGGGAGCGGCACTCTTGAAGTAGTCCTTGCCGAACGGATGTTTCTCTTTCTGTTCTTTCTCTTTCAGATGTTGGTAATAGTCATCCTCCATCTCTTCTCTTCTCTTCTTAATACTTCGATACGTAAAGTTGATCACCAGCATGACGATGATGGAGATGATAACCAGTCCGAAGACGATAGCACCAATAATTATTTTCATGTCAAACGTAGGTTTTTAGTAATGTTTTAGGTATTTCTCTCTTATTTCTTATTCGTGGCTACCGAAAGGATGACGTACCATGCAATGATGGCGGCCAAGCCAGTGATACCCAGGAGCAGGAGTAGGGGGATGCAGGAGATGAGGAAGATGTACTTGATCTCATTGTCCTTCCAGCCCCAGTGCTTAAATTTCAGTGCAAACATAGGAATCTCGGCTATCAGCAGATAACAGCTGAGGAAGGTGCCGAGCAGGATGATCCATTCAAGACCCTCGAAGCTCACCTCATATTGCTGCAGTCCCACGATGAGCGAGCCCCAGAACAGGGCGTTGGCAGGCGTGGGCAGACCGATAAAGCCTAAGGCCTGACGCTCGTCGAGGTTGAACTTCGCCAGACGGAGGGCAGAGAACGCTGCCATCACAAAGGCGAGGAACGGTACGAAGAGCAGGTGAATATGGAAGGTGGCGAGGTAGCTGAAAATGATGGCAGAGGGGGCGAAACCGAAGGTGATGTCGTCGGCCAGCGAGTCGAGCTCCTTTCCGATGGGGGAGGACACATGGAGCAGACGGGCCACCATACCGTCGAAGAAATCGAAGACAGCGCCCAGTACGATAAACAGCAGTGCCAGACGGAAATCACCCTGGAAGGCGAAATAGGTGGCGATGCAGCCTGAGATGAGGTTGCAGCAAGTGATCGTATTGGGAATGTGCTTCTTAAACATGAAACATTAAAGATTAAACATTAAACATCAGGCCAACTTCGCAATCACGGTCTGGTCGCCCGTTGTGGGCTGATCCATCGTGACACAGGCTTTCGCCGTCAGCGGCAGGAACACATCAACGCGTGATCCTAACTTGATAAAGCCCATGTGCTCGTCGATGTAGCACTCTTCCTCAGCCTTGGCATAGGTCACAATGCGACGGGCGAGGGCGCCTGCTATCTGGCGCACGAGGATATCCTGACCGTCAGGGGTGGTGATCATGATGTCGGCATGCTCATTCTCCTCACTGGCCTTAGGCAACCAAGCCTTATGGTAGTTGCCGTCGAAATGCTTCACAAACTTCACCTTGCCATCGACTGGGAACCAGTTGGCATGGACATTCAGCGGACTCATGAAAATCGAGATCATCAGACGCTTGTCGTGGAAGTAGGTGTTCTCCTCAGCTTCTTCGATCACAACGATCTTTCCATCGGCAGGGGCTACAACCAATTTCTCTGAGTCGCCATTGAAATAGCGAATCGGACAGCGATAGAAGTTGAGCGCGATCAGCCATGCAGAACCGAAGATAATCAAGAATGCCCATAAAAGAATGTGAGAGTGAAGGCCGTACCAAATGAGACAGGCAATGCCGGCAATAGCTAATGCGCTGAGTGTCAGTTCGTTGGTTCCTTCACGGTGAATTCTTATCTTTTTAAGTTTCTTTATTTTTTCTCCCATCGGATCACTGATTGTTTTGTTATTCGACTGCAAAGGTACGTATTTTTTACGTAAGTTACAAACTTTTCACGTTTTTCTTTTGGTATTTCCATTTTTTCGATGTAACTTTGGGGCTCGAAACCACGAATTGACAGATAAAAAATGGAAGATTTCGTACATCTGCATGTACATACCTACTACTCGATTCTCGACGGACAGTCGAGTATCAAGAAGCTTGTAGATAAAGCTATCGGCGACGGCATGAAAGGCATGGCCATCACCGATCACGGCGATATGTTTGGCATTAAGGAATTTCACGACATCTGCAACGGCGTGAACAAACAGCGCAAGAAAGAGGGTCTCGAACCCTTCAAGCCCATCTTCGGCTGTGAGATGTATGTGGCCCGTCGTGGCGACATGCACCTGAAGGATACCAGAGAGGATCAAGGCGGTTATCACCTGATTGTGCTGGCAAAGAATGCCAACGGTTATAAGAACCTCATCAAGCTCGTTAGCAACTCATGGGTGGATGGCTTCTACAGTCGTCCGCGTACAGACCATCACGAGCTGGAGAAATACCACGAGGACCTGATTGTGTGTTCGGCCTGTATCGCCGGTGAGGTGCCTGCAAAGATTCTGAAAGGCGACATCGCCGGGGCACGTGAGGCCATCGAGTGGCACAAGCGGCTCTGGGGCGACGACTACTATCTGGAGCTGCAGCGCCATGAGGTGACCGATCCCACAATCCGTGCGAACCGTGAGACATTCCCCTTGCAGCAGCAGGCCAACAAGGTGCTCATCGAGCTGGCGAAAGAATACGGTGTGAAACTGGTGTGCACGAACGATTCCCACTTTGTGGATAAGGAGAATGCCGAGGCCCATGATCATCTGCTCTGTCTCTCCACTGGTAAGGATCTCGACGATCCCACCCGTATGCTCTACACGAAACAGGAGTGGTTTAAAACGCGTCAGGAGATGAACGACATCTTCAGCGACGTGCCAGAGGCAATGGCGAACACCGTAGAGATATTGAATAAGGTGGAGACCTACAGTCTGGATGCCGACCCCATCATGCCGTTCTTCCCTATCCCAGAGAGTTTCGGTACAGAGGAGGAGTGGCGCCAGAAGTTCACGGAACAGCAGCTCTATGAGGAGTTTACCAGCGATGAGAACGGTGAGAACCCCTTGCCGCCTGAGGAGGGAGAGAAGAAAATCAAGAAACTGGGCGGCTACGACAAGATCTACCGTATCAAGTTCGAGGCCGACTATCTGGCGAAGCTCGCCTACGAGGGAGCCGTCAAACGCTATGGCGACCCGCTGTCGAAAGAGGTTGACGACCGCATCCGTTTCGAGCTGCATATCATGAAGACGATGGGATTCCCTGGTTACTTCCTGATCGTGCAGGACTTCATCAACTCTGCCCGCGATGAGCTGGGCGTGATGGTGGGGCCTGGTCGTGGATCGGCGGCTGGCTCCGTCGTGGCCTACTGTCTGGGTATTACGAAGATCGACCCCCTGAAATACGACCTGCTGTTTGAGCGTTTCCTGAACCCTGACCGTATCTCACTGCCTGATATCGATACCGACTTCGACGACGACGGACGAGGCAAGGTGCTGAAATGGGTGATGGACAAGTACGGTCATGAGAACTGCGCCCATATCATCACCTATGCCACAATGGCTACGAAGAACTCCATCAAGGACGTGGCACGTGTGGAGAAACTGCCGCTGGCCGACTCGAATGCCTTGTGTAAGGCCATCCCTGACCGTCTGCCTGACGTGGACGGCAAGACGCCGAAGATGAACCTCACCAATGCCATCAAGGCTGTTAGGGAGCTTCAGGAGGCTGAGGCCTCAAACAATCCCCAGATGGCGAACACCATCAAATATGCGAAGATGCTGGAGGGTACGGTGCGCGGCACAGGTATTCATGCCTGTGGCTTCATCATCTGCCGTGATCCGATCTCTGATCATGTGCCTGTGTCAACGGCTGACGACCCAGACTTCAAGGGTACGAAGACCAACTGTACACAATACGATGGTCATGTGATCGAATCGACAGGACTTATCAAGATGGACTTCCTGGGACTGAAAACCCTCTCTGAGTTGAAGGAGGCCTGTGCCAATATCAAGCGCACACGAGGCATCGACGTGGATCTCGACACGATCCCCATCGATGATCCCAAGACCTATGAGCTCTATCAGAAGGGACAGACTATCGGCACGTTCCAGTTTGAGTCGGCAGGTATGCAGAAATACCTGCGTGAACTGCATCCCACCGTGTTCGAGGATCTCATCGCCATGAATGCCCTCTACCGTCCAGGACCTATGGACTATATCCCTTCCTTCATCGCCCGTAAGAACGGTCGTGAGGAGATCAAGTACGATATCGACTGTATGGAGAAGTACCTGAAGGATACCTATGGTATCACGGTGTATCAGGAGCAGGTGATGTTGCTGTCGCGTCAGTTGGCCGACTTCACCCGTGGTGAGAGCGACGCCTTGCGTAAGGCCATGGGTAAGAAGAAGAAGGATATCGTTGACGCCATGAAGCCGAAGTTTATCGACGGTGGCGTGAAGAACGGACACGATCCGAAGATTCTGGAGAAGATATGGGCCGACTGGGAGAAGTTTGCCTCCTACGCCTTCAACAAGTCGCATGCCGCCTGCTACTCATGGGTGGCTTATCAGACGGCTTACCTCAAGGCCAACTATCCGGCAGAGTTCATGGCAGCCATCATGAGCCGCCGTCGTGATCAGATCACGGAAATCACGAAACTGATGGATGAGTGCAAGTCGATGGGCATCGCCACCTTAGGCCCTGATGTGAACGAGTCGTATGAGAAGTTTGGTGTGAATCATCATGGTGAGATCCGTTTCGGACTGGGTGCCATCAAGGGCATGGGTGAGTCGGCTGCACAGGCCATCATCTCTGAGCGTGAGAAGAACGGGCCTTATCAGACCATCTTCGACTTTGCGCAGCGTGTCAACCTGTCGAATGTCAACAAGAAAGCCTTTGAGTCGCTCGCCCTGAGCGGTGGCTTCGACAGCTTCGGTATTCCGCGTGAGAGCTATTTCGCCGTGAACAACAAGGGCGAGACGTTCCTGGATACGCTGGTACGCTACGGACAGTTGTATCAGACGGAGAAGGCACAGGCCCAGAACTCGCTCTTCGGCGACTTCGACGATATAGAGATCGCCACACCTGCCATTCCTAAGAACGACATCCGCTGGAGCGATATCGAACGGCTGAACAAGGAGCGTGAACTCGTGGGTATCTATCTCTCGGCACATCCGCTGGATGAGTATAAGATCATCCTCGACAACTTCTGTAATGCGAAATGTGCCGATTTGGCAGACCGTGGGGCAGCCCTCCAGGACAGAGAGGATGTGACAATGGGAGGAATAGTGACAGGCATACAGCAACGCTTCGGCAAGAACAACAAACCCTGGGGTATCATCAATCTCGAGGATTTCGACGGCTCTGGCGAGCTGGTGCTCTTTGGCGAGGACTGGCTGAACCTGAACGGAAAATTCATTGAGGGCGCTGCCGTGTATATCACTGGCAAAATGGCAACCCGATTCCAGAGCAGCACTCAAAAAGAACTGAAAGTCACCAATGTAGAGTTGTTGCAGTCGCTCAAGGAACGGGCTATCGACCGCATCACCATCTCCATGAACACTGACCTGCTCGACAAAGAGGTCATGTCAGGCGTGGTGGCCGACCTCAACGAGATCATCTACAGCAACCCTGGAAAGACTCAGCTCTTCTTCCAGTTGCGCGACTCGATTGGCGCCAATCATGTGCTGCTGCGCAGTAAGACTTGTGGCGTCGATGTGCGTCATACGCTGATCGACTACATCGAGAAAGTAGATGGCCTCGACTATCACATCAATTAGACTGAGCCCCCTAAGTTCTTTGCTGTGCAAAGCGGCAAGGCCGAGCGAGGGGGAATGGGGGTCTGAATAAGTGAGTTGGCATGCTTTTTGCAAATAGAGAATTAGATAATAATATGTTTAACCCGGTGGTGATGAACACATGTTCAGACCCCCAACCCCCTAACTTAGGGGGCTAAAAAATTTAGAAAACAATGGAAGTAACAATCACAAATGAGAATTTTGCGAGTTTGAAGGCTGGCAATCTGCCGCTGGTAGTGGATTTCTGGGCTACATGGTGTGGTCCCTGCCGTATGGTCGCTCCCATTATTGAAGAACTGGCTAAGGCTTACGATGGCAAGCTCGCAGTCGGCAAGTGCGATGTAGAGGAGAACGACGAACTGGCTGCTGAGTACGGTATCCGTAATATCCCCACCATCCTCTTCTTCAAGAATGGTGAGGTTGTTGACAAGATCATCGGCGCACAGTCAAAGGCCAAGATCGAAGAGAAATTCCAAGCACTGCTGTAAGCAATGGCAAGCTTTGATGAAGAAATCCGCCTCGACGAGGAGGAGAACAGACGTGAACTGGCTTATATCCGCACGCAGTTGCCATCGGATGTGAAGAAGTTTTATAGCGACAAGGATATCCTCTATATGATGGATCTCATTGTTGACTATTATTACACGAGTGGCATTCTGGAGAGCGAAGAGGAAGAAGTAGAGATCGACCTCGAAGCGATTGCGGCGTATGTGTGCAAGCGGGCAAAGGACGAGGGCTTCTGCTCTTCGTTCAATCCTGAGGAAGTGTTTTTCATCGTACAGGCAGACCTGGACTTCCAGGAACAGAATGCCTGAGGAATAAAGGGTGAGTCTTTTGTGGCTCACCCTTTTTCGATGTTACAGTCTTACGGTGCGTGAGCCGTCGGCCTCCTCAGTGATGCTCACCTTCACGGCCTCCTCTGGCAGCAGCTCCTCTATCAGCTCAGGCCACTCGATGAAACAGAGTGCCCCACTGTAGAAATAATCCTCATAGCCCATGTCATACACCTCTTCGAGTTTCTTGATGCGGTAGAAGTCGAAGTGATAGATCACCCCCTTCTCGGCATGATACTCATTGATGATGGCGAAGGTGGGTGAGGTGATGACATCATCGACACCCAACTCCTCGCAGATGGCCTTTACGAAAGTGGTCTTTCCTGCGCCCATGCTGCCATAGAAGGCAAAAACCTTATGGTCGCCAATCTGGGCGACAAACTGGCGTGCAGCCTCACGAATGCTGCCTAAGTCATTGATTTTGATTTCCATATCTTATCTTTTTTTTCCTGTCAGTGTAATAATCGGTATGATCATCTCCTCCATCGAGATACCGCCGTGCTGGAAGGTGTCGCGATAGTAGGTCACATAGTAGTTGTAGTTGTTGGGATAGGCGAAGAACGTGTCGCCTGTGGCGAAGACGTAGCTCGTCGAGAGGTTGGGGGCAGGCAACAGCGCCTTCTGTGGCTCTTTGATCACGAAGAGACTCTTATCGTCGTAGGCGAGGTTCTTACCCAATTTATAACGCAGGTTGGTGTTGGTGTTCCTGTCGCCCACAATCTTCACTGGCTGCGTACAGCGGATGCTGCCGTGGTCGGTGGTCACAATCACCTTGCAGTCGGTCTGTGCCAGCAGTTTGAAGAAGTCTGAGATGACGGAGTGACGGAACCACGAGAGGGTGATGCTGCGGTAGGCACTCTCGTTGTTGGCGAGTTCGCGCACCATCTTCGACTCCGTACGGGCATGACTCAGCATGTCGATGAAGTTGAACACGATCACGTTCAGGTCGTTCTTTGTGAGCGTGTTAAACTGTTGCAGCAGTTTGTCGGCATCGCTTGAGCTGTTCACCTTGTGATAGGAGAAGGTGTTCTTCCGTCGGTAACGCTCCAGTTGGGTTCTCACGAGGGGCTCTTCGTTCAGGTTCTTGCCTTCCTCCTCGTCCTCATCCACCCAGAGGTCAGGAAACAGCCGCTCGATCTCGTTGGGCATCAGTCCGCTGAAGATGGCGTTGCGCGCATATTGGGTGGCAGTGGGCAGGATGCTGTAATACAGGTCTTCGTCGATGTCGAACTGCTCACTGATCTCATGAGCGAGCACGCGCCACTGGTCGTAGCGGAAGTTGTCGAGCACCACGAGAAACACCTTCTTACCGTCGTTGAGCAGTGGAAACAGCTTCTGCTTGAATACCTCAGGCGACATCATCGGACGCTGCTCGTCCTGTTTGTGGGCACCGAGGTCGGCCACCCAGTCCATATAGTGTTTCTTGATGAACTTGGCAAAGCCGTTGTTCGCATCCTCCTTCTGCATGTGCAGCATCTCCGTCATGTTACTGTCGGTGGCACTCAGCTCCAGTTCCCAGTGTACAAGTCGCCTATAGACATTGGTCCAGTCCTTCCACGTCTGACAGTCGAGTATCTGCATGGCTATCTGCTGGAAGTTCTGCTGGTACTGACTCTGCGTCACCTCTGTCTCGATCTCTCGGCGGTGGATGTTCTTCTTCAGCGCCAACAGGATCTGATTGGGGTTCACGGGTTTGATCAGGTAGTCGGCGATCTTCTGTCCGATGGCCTGTTCCATGATGTTCTCCTCCTCGCTCTTCGTCACCATGACAACGGGGAGTGAGGGCTGCAACTCCTTGATGCGGCGCAGGGTCTCCAGTCCGCTCAGTCCTGGCATCTGTTCGTCGAGCAGCACGAGGTCGAAGTTATGCTGTCTGCACAGGTCGATGGCATCGCTGCCGTTGGTGACGGTCATCACCTCATAGCCCTTCTTCTCCAGGAACAGTAGGTGCGCCTTCAACAGCTCGATCTCATCATCCACCCAAAGTAACAATCCGTTCGTCATCAATCTTTAATGTTTAATCTTTAATATCACCAGAAGTCATCTCCAAATTCAAAGTCCTGAACCTTCGGCTGAGGCCTGTCCGTTGGGAATAGGTCGTCGTCTTCCGTCTGTTCTGTCTCCTGCTCAGAGGGGATATCCTCCGCATCATGTTGTTCTATCTCCGCAGGGTCTATCAACAGCTTCTGTTCGCTGACTTTCATCGGCACGAAGGTGTCCTCATAGAACTGCTGGTAGTCATCGTAGCTGAACCGTGTGCCGAGGAGCGCAAGGTTTGTCTCGCTGATAATCAGGTTGCGACAGCCTTTCAGTTTCTCCACCATCTGTTTGTCGGCATAGAGCTGACGGGCATACTGCATCGCCTCGTCGTAGCTCAGGAATCCGCTGATGTGCATACGGTGCATCCCCTCATCCTCGTCGATGGTGATGTCGAAGCTGCGCACGAGGAAGTTGGTGAAGTTATAGCGTGCCATCTCAAACAGCAACTGGTTCTCGTTCACGGAGTCGGGCTCGTAGGCGAGGATGAACACAAACCGCTCGTCGCGTGCGGCACTCAGCGTGTCGGCCTTCGTGGAGTCTGCCAGCATCGTGATGTCTCTTCGCGACCAAACCTCACCGATATCAAACTTTCCGCCATAGAGTCGGCGCCCCTCCTGCACGCCCTTGATGATCATACCTGCCAGTTCGCTCACCTCGCTCTCAGGATATTTCTCCACCACTTGCTTCATACGTTCCAGGCAACCGTCGCCGTCGCCTTCGTTCAGGTGCATCATACCGTCGATGAAGATGAACTTCGCACGGTTGGCACCCAGTGGGAACCGCTCTTCAGAGAGTTTCGCGTTATGCTTCACGATCTCTGCCTTGTCGGTTCTGAAAGCCTCATAGGTGGCGGCATAGAGCGAGTCCTCGATATGTTCGCCGAAGCGGGCATTCTCCTTGAAGTAGGGGTCGGAGAGCAGGATGGTCCATTCGCTGTCAGGGAAGTCGCTCTGCAGTCTGCTCAGACAGTTCGTGGCCTGAAGTGTGCGCCCCTGACGTGAATAGAGCAGGAACAGGTGATACCAGGCTTCGTCCATCTGTGGGAAGTCCTGATACTCGCTGGTGAGTCTCACGAGGTGCTTCTCGCTGAGCGACAGGTTGTCGAGCTTATCCTTGAAGATGACGCCGGCATGGAAGAGGGCATCTTTCAGGATCTCATGGGCTGCGGCCTTCTGCTCTTCCGAGAAGGGTATCTGCGCCAGATAGAAGGCAGGCTCATGCGGGTCGAGCTCTTCTTGATGATCTAGGCTGTCGAGACTTTCTAGACTTTCTAGCCGATCTAGGCTATCTAAGTTTTCTGGATGATCGGGGGCTTCTGGAATATCCAGGCTGTCTGGATTCTCTGGCGCCTCCAGGCTGACAACCGTCTGGTTGATGCGCTGCCAGTTGTCTTTGTTCTCGCGCTTTCCCCAGAGTCTTTGGAAGGCGGCCTTACCCTGGCTCACGGCTATGGGATTATAGAAATACCACTGTCCGTTGCCCTGTTGCAATACCCTGGGGGTAGATGGCAGTGTCTGAGGGTCTCTTGGGCCGAAGTCAGCCTGCTCTGCCTGTCGCTGCTCTGCTTCCTCGGCCAACAGGGCGTCGCGTTCTTCCTTCTCTCTCTGCTTCAGCGCCTCGATCACGCGGTTGATGGCTTTCATGCGGTCTGCCTCAGGCATCTCTGACAACAGCAGCAGCGAGTCCTGCAGATGGATGGCATCGGTATAGGGCACCAGTTCGTCGAGCACCTTCGAGCGCTGCGCCAGTGTCTCGTAGTCGGCATGCTCCTTATCCAACAGTCCGATGGCCTCGCCGTAACAGCGCTGGGCGTCGTTATAACGTTCCTTCTCCCAGTAGAGGTTACCTAAGGTCAGCAACAGCACACCTTTCTCAATGCCGTGTCTCACGGATTTCTGGTTGCCTTGTTCGTAGGCGGCAATCGCCTGCATGGTGTCTCTTTCCGTGAGATACACATTGCCGATGGCGTAATACACCTGATCCAGATACTCCTTATTATTATCATTGCGTGCCATTCGTCTCAGCTTACTGAGCTTCTGCTTACTGCCTTGGGGCATCACCTCAGTCTGGGCGATGCGGGCATTAAACTCCATCTGATAGGGGGGATGGTTCCTGATCACGTGCTGATAGGCATCGTAGGCTTTCTCACGATGTCCGAGCTGTGCCTCTATCTGTCCCATCAGATACCATTCTCTGGCACGCTGCACACGGCGCTTCTCATGGCTGATCACCTTCCGCAGATAGGGCACGGCCTTCTCGTAGTCGCGCTGGGCGATGTAGTAGTTGGCATAGGTGTAGTCCCAGTCCTTCACGGCCCTGAAGTCCATCGAGTCACGGCTCATATTACGGATCACGTCTTCTGCATCATACATCCATCCCAGTTCCGTATAGCACTTGGCAAGCCAGGCTCTGGCCAGTCCGTTCTGCATAGGTTGTGTGTGGTAGAGCCTTGTCATATAGGTGAAGGTGGCGGCGGCTTCCTCGAAGGCTCCCTCCTGGAACTGCGCTTTACCCAGCAACAGCCAGGCTCTCCAGAGGAAGGGGTTATACTCCCTGCGCCCCAGCCACTCACGGTCTTTGGCGGTCTTCCTGCGGTCTTTGTTCCATTCTGGTTTGGCCTTGATACTGTGTCGGCGGATGGTCTTTTCGCATTTCTCGATGGCACGGTCGTACTGACCCTTACCGATCTCTCGGCTCTCACGCTTGGCCACAGGGTAGAGGGGCAACATCTCCGTGAAGTTGTCCTGATGGCCTTTCTCTTTCTCAAGGTTCCCCTCTATGAAGGCCTGTGAACCATTAAAATAGGTATTATAGCGCGCATTAAACGCATGCCATCGACGTGTGCCGACGGTGTTTTTCTTGGTCGAACAGCCGATGATGACTGCTGCGAAGACTGCTATCAGTGCTATGTGCCATCTCCTGTGCATGCGTCTCTTTGGTCTTCAGCCTCCTTTTTCTTCTTCTCCTCCAACAGACAGTGTATCTTGCAGTCGCCCTCCTGGGCAGCGCTACAGGTGGCGCAGTCGTGGGCTACGGTGATCGTGTCGTCACCCTTGTCGAAGTGGGAGGCGATGGCGGCTATCACGCCGATGGCCACAATCATACCGATGCAGACGATTGCGAAACTCATAACTTCTCTATCGTGAATCCTGCTTTCTGCAGGTCGTCCCAGAAACGGGGATACGACTTCGTGACCACCTGCGGATTGTTGATGATCAGTCCTGGATGGATACAGGCGAAGGGAGCTATCGAGAGGGCCATGCGATGATCCTCGTAGGTATCGATGCCCTGTTCAAAGTCAGGCTCACAGCGCTCACCGTCCCAGATCAGCTCACTGTCGTTGGCATTCTTCAGCACGAAGCCCAACTTACGCATCTCCGTCTTCAGGGCCTCAATACGGTCGGTCTCCTTGATCTTCAGGGTAGAGAGACCTGTAAAGTGGAAGGGGATGCCCTTGGCGGCACAGGTCACGACAAAGGTCTGCGCCAGATCGGGTGAGTTGATGAAGTCATACTCCAGCTTCGGCACGCAACGGCCGTTCTTCGCCACTGTCACCGTCTGGGGAATGCCCACCTTCTTCGTCTCAAACTTATTCTTCACGCCCAGCAGACTGAAGATGTATCTCGTTACGGAGTCACCCTGTTTCGAACCGTCCATCAGTCCTGAGAGCCTGATCTCTGCCTCATGATCCTGCGTCAGTGCCATGATCTCATACCAGTAGCTGGCACCGCTCCAGTCGTTCTCGATGAAGTAGGGGCGGTCCTGATAGGGCTTGGGATTCACGGTGATGGTGTCGGCAGCTGACCAGTCGGCATCTGCGCCAAACTCGCGCATGGTCCACAGCGTCAGGTCGATGTAGGGTCTTGAGATGATACTGCCCAGGAGTCTCAGGGTCAGTCCTTTCTTCAGCGTCGGACCGATCATCAGCAGGGCTGAGATATACTGCGAACTCACATTGCCGGGAATCTCCAGCAGACCGCCCTCCAACTGCTTGCCGTTGATGCGGAGTGGGGGATAGTCCTCCTCACCCACGTATTGTATGTCGGCACCCAACAGGCGCAGGGCATCCACGAGGATACCTATCGGACGGTGCTTCATACGCTCCGTTCCCGTCAGCACATGGGTGCCGTCAGTCACACTCAGGTATGCCGTCATAAAACGCATGGCTGTTCCAGCAGCTTTGATATCGATCTCTTCAGGCATCTCGTTGAGCGCCTTGATAATCACTTCCGTATCGTCGCAGTCACTGAGATTCTCAGGCAGATGAGTGCCGCCGCTGAGTGCGTAGATGATCAGTGCTCTGTTGGATATGCTCTTAGAGGCAGGCAACTCGACGGTAGCGTCAAGCCGTTGCGGTGCTGTAAGTCTATATTGTTCCATTTGTATGATTCATGTTTTGCGAATGCAAAGTTACTTATAATAATCGGTATAAGCAAAAAACCGCCCATGAAATTAGGATATTATAACTTAAAAGAAAAAAGTTGGTTAAAAATTTGGCGATTTCGCAAAAAGTATGTACCTTTGCACCCGCATTCGACGAAAAGTCAGTGCTAAACATTTTTTTGTTATCGGGATTTAGCGCAGTTGGTAGCGCACACGTCTGGGGGGCGCGAGGTCGCTGGTTCGAGTCCAGTAATCCCGACAGAAAGAAAATCCAAACCGCTGA
>ONAE01000139.1 GCA_900315695.1 uncultured Prevotella sp.
AATCAGCCCCTCGTGAACATCACTGACAAGATTGCCGGCATTGCTCTCTGAGTTGGCAAAGACAATCTCTGCCTCTGGATGGTTGAGCAACAGGCGGATAAGTTCTCCACCCGTATAGCCTGCAGCACCTAATATACCTACTTTTATCATCTCTTTTCGTCTTTATGAATGCCGTAATAGACGCGCAGTGGTGTAGAGCTGACCTTGATGAAGCCCTTTGCCTCGTCGGCGGTCCAACCTGTCTGGGTTTCACCGTATTCACCAAGCTTCGACTTCGTCAGATCGTTGGCAGAGTCGATACCTACAGTCTCGAAGCCGTAAGGACGGAGTTTCAGAATCGAGGTACCTGTCACGTTGCGCTGTGAAGAGGTGAGCATGGCCTCGATATCAGGCATCACAGGCTCGAGATACTGACTCTCGTGGAGGAACATGCCATACCAGTTGGCTACCTGATCCTTCCAGTACTGCTGCCACTTAGAGAGGGTTGACTTCTCCAGCAGACGGTGTGCCTCGATGATGAGTTTGGGGGCTGCGGCCTCGAAACCTACACGACCTTTAATACCAATGATGGTGTCGCCCACGTTGGCATCACGGCCGATGGCGTAAGAAGCACCAATCTCCTCAATCTTCTGGATGGCCTTGATCTTATCGTCGAACTGCTCACCGTTGACGGCTACAATCTCACCCTTGTCGAAGGTGATCTTCAGCAGCGACTCCTGCTCTTTGGCTGTGACATGTTTCAGATAGGCGTCCTCGGGCAGACCCTGCGTGGGGTCGAGTAACTCGCCACCACAGATACTGGTGCCCCAGATACCAACGTTATATGAGTACTTCAGTTTGGTGAAGTCGGCGAAGAATCCGTGCTCGTTCAGGTAATCCACCTCTTCCTTACGGGTCAGTTTCTTGTCGCGGGTCAGGGTGATGATCTCCACACTAGGAGCCATCACGAGGAAGGTCATATCGAAACGGATCTGATCGTTGCCGGCACCAGTTGAGCCGTGGGCGATGGCATCAGCACCGATCTCTTTGGCATAACGGGCGATGGCGATGGCCTGGAAGATACGCTCGGAAGATACGGAGATGGGGTAGCAGTTGTTACGCAGTACATTACCGAAGATCATATACTTCAGTGACTTGGCGTAATACTCCTGCGTTACATCGAGGGTGACATATGCCTTGGCGCCGAGCTTGTAGGCGTTCTCCTCGTTCTTCTTCAACTGCTCTTCGCTGAATCCGCCAGTATTGGCACATGCAGCATATACATCCCAGCCGTCCTGGGTTAACTTCATCACGGTGTAGCTGGTGTCAAGTCCACCTGAAAAGGCTACTACAACTTTTTTGTTTGCCATATTCTTATATTCTTATTTTTTTTACCTTTTTACTTTTTTTTCTCCTATTCCGTCTTCCCGTCGATCTTTCGGATACGCTCTATCACCTCATCGGGAATCTTAGCGGGCAGATGTTCTGTCGGATCATAGAGCATCGCTGTGCAGATACAGTATTTGCGGCCTGTACGGTGTAACACATCCACATTTACGCATCCCTCGCAGCCTTTCCAGAAAGCCTCATCTTCAGTCAGGTCTGCAAACGTGACGGGCTGATAGCCCAATGCGGTGTTCATGGCCATGACAGCGGCACCACTTGTCAGTGAGAAAATCTTGGCATGGGGCCAACGGGTGCGAGCCAGGGTGAAGGTCATGTCCTTGATACGTTTTGCCACATGATGGCCACGGAAGTCGGGATGGACGATCAGACCCGAGGTGGTGACATATTGTTGGTTCTCCCATGTTTCAATATAACTGAACCCTGCGAATCTTCCATCCTTGGTGAGAGCGATGACAGCCTTGGCTTCCATCATCTTCTTGGTCAGATATTCGTGAGTTCGTTTTGCTATACCAGTGCCGCGCACTTTTGCTGCCTCGGCAATTGTATCTAAGATGGTGTCCACATACACTTCGTGCTGCGGACCTGCCACTAAGACTTCAATTTCTATTTCCTGTTCCATATTGCTAATAATCAGAAATATAACTTTATTTCATGTTTGGCACCACGTCGCTCAGCGTATTGATGATTTGTTGATGCTTAACACCTTCCTTGATGACGATGAAGATCGTATCGTCGCCTGCAATCGTACCTAGTATCTCAGGGATATCGCTGTTGTCGATGTTCCATGCGATGGAACTGGCATAGCCTGGGCGTGTTTTGATGATACCGATATTGCCAGAGAAGTTAATGCTTATAAAGCCTGGCACTTTCATCATCTCACGGATGGTATTGGGCGTATTCACGCGTTTATACATCGTCTCGTTAGGCAATACATATACATAGTTGCCACTCATTGAGGCGGCCTTAGCTACTTTCAGTTGCTTCAGGTCACGGCTCAAGGTCGCCTGGGTCAGTTTGAATCCCTCTTTCTGCAAGGCGGTAAGCAGCTCGTCCTGGCTGCCCAGCTGTTGGCTCGATATGATGAGTCTCAGCGCTTCTAATCGGTTGTTTTTAACTTTCATGCAGTATATTTATTCAAAAGTCGGATGCAAAATTATACAAAATTCTGCACCCAACCAAATATTTCTGCATATTTTTGCAAAATTACTTATTCATATCGAATCCGATACGTACACCATCGTACTTTTTGCTAAGTTCACTGATCGTTTGGAGGTCTTTGTTCCCGCTGAAAGCTGACATCGTCTGAAGTAATGTCAGCAATTTCTTGCCCTCAAACAGAATGGAGATACCGCCAGTCTCTTTCTTGGCATAGCAGTTCACACTGAGGAACAGACTTTTCAATGTGATTTTCTGAGTCGCTTCGTCGAAAGAATATTGGCCGTTGAATGGGGTGCCGACAATCCTAGAAGTGAAGGTGCCGTCTTCTTTGAAGCTGATGGAGGTGTTCTCACTGGTGATGCCCACCTGCTGATAGTAGGGTTGTACTTTCTCCTCTATCTGTACGGCTGCTATCTCACCACCTGCTTTGGCCAACAGATTCTCACTCGTAAATGCACAACCTGGCCCTTTGTATTTCCAGTCGCCTATCAGCTGCTGAGCTTTCAACTTGTCGAGACCGATAACGCTCTTTACTGCGTTGGCAATACCCGTGCCATTTGTCATGGCACTCATAACTTGGCCCATGTTACCACAGCTAACCATCAACAGGCAGGTAAGGGCCAACATTCCAATTTTGATTCTTTTCATGTCCGTATTTATAAATAATGTGCAAAGGTACTGTGAATTGTTGGAAAAGCAAAGCGTTTATCAGAAATTAACATCCCGCTTATATAATATATAATAAGGTGTGTGGCTGTTTTTGGTTTGACATTTGTCAAGAGCCGAAAAAATATAGCGCAAAAACTGAAAAAAAGACGCAGAAAGTTTTGGCGGTTCCGAAAAAAGTCGTACCTTTGCACCCGCTTAACAGGAAGCACTCCTGTGAAGGCATAAAAGAAAGAGTTCTTTGAAAGATTTACATAGACAGAAGTAGTACAAGAAGCGAGAGCAGAAATGCTCTTGGGTAAAACGAAACAAACCGTTTCAATTTCTTAT
>ONAE01000033.1 GCA_900315695.1 uncultured Prevotella sp.
CTGCCGGAACTGCGTGGCGACCTCTCCTTAGTATCCTCGGTAGAAGGTATGAACGACGTGCTGAGTCGCAGATACCACTCTGAGGTATCACTCGACACGTTAGCCCTATATATGGACAGTCTGCTTAGTGTCGTTGGCTTAAACCGTGACTTCACCATCCTGGAAGTCGATGGAATGGGAAAAATTCTACGACGAAGTAATAGTCAAGAGACGTCCACAGCTCTTAAGACTCGAGTGTTCAGCACACGTCGCGATCAATCAAAAGGCATCCAACTGGCTCTGAACGATCCCTACCCCACACTCGCCAGACAACTGAGTCCGCTCTTCCTTGCCAGTGGGATTATCCTGATACTCTTTGGAGCTATCCTGCTGAGACTTCTGCGCTATCTCGACGAACAGAAAATGATGGCAGACTTACGCAATGATTTCTCGTATGCGATGGTACACGACATGAAGTCGCCTCTTTCCAGTATCATCATGGGGGCTCGTTTCCTACATAGTGGAAAGGTAGATGACAAGCTGGAGATTAAGGAGAAATATTTCACCATCATCGAAAGCGAGGCTAACCATCTGCTGGCACTCGTTAATAAACTGCTTACTATCTCCAAACTGGAGAACAAGAAGCTGATACTTAATAAGCAGTCCATTAACTTGGTTCCTATCATTGAAGACATTATCGAGAAGGCCAAGGCCAAAACAGACAAAAACATCGATTTCACCGTAGATTTGATAACAAAACATGTCATGGCTGATGAGCAGTATCTCACTGAAGCCATCTCCAATCTGGTTGACAATGCCATCAAATATTCAAAAGAAAGCATTAAGATCAGCATCACCAGTCACAGTACGGACAAATATGTCCTGTTGAAGGTGCGCGACAATGGTATTGGCATCTCAAAGGAAGACCAACATATCATCTTTGACAAATTCGGACGGGCTGCCATCCACGAACAGAACCGCAAGGGCGGCGTTTCAGGTTTTGGACTCGGCCTGAACTATGTGGATCAGGTGATGCAGGCACATGGTGGTAAAGTTACCGTCAGCAGTGAGATAGAACAATTTTCAGAATTCACCTTATATATACCAAAGGAGATATGATCAAACTATTATTAGTAGAAGACGATGCATCGCTCGCCTATATCGAGAAAACAGGACTGGAAGACATTATCGGCGGTTATGAAGTGATAACAGCCACTAACGGCAAAGAGGGTCTGCTGGCATGGCAAGAAAGTAAGCCTGACGTGATCATCTCAGATATTGACATGCCAGTGATGAATGGCTTTGAGATGGTGGAACGAATCCGCGAGACAGATAACGACGTCATCATTATCTTCACTTCAGCCCTAACCTCACCCAACGATGTGAAAGCTGGGTATCGACTGGGTATCAACAACTACGTGAAGAAACCATTCGTACCAGAAGAGCTCGATGCCCATATCCAGGCTCTGATGAAGATGCGTGGCGGAATGAAAACACAGAAAGAGATCAGCCACTATAAACTGGGCAAATACACGCTTGATGCCGAACATGCCACCCTACGTAACGATGAAACCGGCATTTCACAGACAATCACCCAGCGTGAAGCACAGATTCTGCAACTATTGGCAGAGAATAAGAACAACGTTGTGCGTCGAGAGGCTATCCTCAGTCGGTTCTGGAATACCGAAGACGACTATTTTGCCTCACGCTCACTCGATGTCTTTGTCAACAAGTTGCGTAAGCTCCTTGCTGGCGAAACAAAGATTACACTAAAGACCGTGAGAGGCATAGGCCTTCAACTACTTGTCGAATAAATGGGCTATTTTAGTCTTTCTTTTCTTTATAGATCACCTTATTTGCACCACTGGTGATCTTCAGAGCCTCAGGATGTTCCTTAATGAAAGAATCAATATGGCGCACCCGCTTCTGTTCAAAGATTTCCTCGATAGCGATAAGTATGCCCGTCTCTTCCACATCGCCGAAGCCATAATTAATAGCTGTGCCGAAGAGCTTCATTGTGGGTGAGAGACTCATATATGCATTCACCAACGGTGGAATGTTGTAGCCCAACTTACGGATCTCAGTATTCAGGATCAAATAGTCTTTCTTAAACTCTTTCTCGCAGAACAATTGCTCTAATTCCTTAGGATCAGCTTCAATTTCCAACGGTTTCATCGGCACAATCAGGTTCTCTTTGTCTGCAAAATGCTTATGCAGGAAATAAAGAATCATATCTCTTCCACGACGGATATAAGAGGGATACATAGTAAATTTGCCGAAGAAATAACGCACATTGGGTTTAATAACCGTCAGAGCACCCAAACCATCCCAAAGATTATCAAGTGCAAAAAGACTTTTTGCCCCCATACGGGAACTCTGATAAGGTAGCGATACAAACGAGCGGCCCAATTCGATGGTGTAGGGCATATACTCCTTGAGGAACTTCTCTGAGAAGTGGAACATGTGACTCGTGGCCAGTTTGGGCTGTCCATTCTCGTCCATATCCCAGGCTGTCCCCTCCAGGTAACGATATCCACCAATAATCTCCTCTTCTTCAGGATTCCAGACAATAAGCTGTTTATAGCAATTCTCACAGGTATCGAATTCATCGATATCCATAGCTTTGCCCGTACCGCCACCTGCTTCACGGAAGGCAATCTCGCGCAAGCGCCCAATCTCTTTCATCACATTGGGTGCATTGTGAGCAGTTATGACATAAATCTCGTTATGACTCTTGTTGGTCATACGAAGTTGAAGCTCAGGTGTCAGTTCACGTTTTAAGACTTCTTTGTCGATCGGTTGGATAATCTCTTGTTCCATTTTCTTGGGTTATTGAATTCGGGTAGATATTTAGTTCTGCATTATTTTTCAAGGGAATACACTCTGTCTTTCACATATTGGGCCCATTCCATCGGAGTTTTACTCTTATCGAACGTCTGCCAAGGGATTGGCTTCCCAAAGGTGACATGAAAGGTCTTATGCCTATTCTTATACATTTCATCGACAAGAAAGAGCATTGCCAGATTGAATGGCAGACACTTATCACTGAAGTTTGCAAGCCGGTAAAAGAAGTTGGAGTTCTGTCCGCTGAAATGAATGGGCACTACATCCCGATGATATTCTACACTTTTCGAGATAAATGCCTTCGACCAGGGGATATCCCTTATGATACCGTTATGACGACGAGAGCAAAGACCTGCTGGGAACATTAACATGTGATTATTGCTACTGAAGCCAGCCTTCACCATCGCAGGGAAGTTTCTCCCCTGCTGACCAGTCTTATTAATTGGGATGCAAACAGGTGCTAATCCAGGAAGATTCATGAGCAAGTCATTGACAAGATAACGAAACCGTCCATCATAATGTTCCCCAATAATAGCACCTAATGCCACACCATCTTCACCGCCCAAAGGGTGATTGCTGACAAACGTATAGAGTTTTTTATCATCAGGAGCAGGAAGGTTTTCTTTTCCCTCAATCACTAAAGTCATGTCCAGGTACTCTACAGAAGCCTTCAACCACTCGACTCCTGTTTTATCGCGGCTGTCCCAAAGAAAGGCATTCACCTCGTCCTGATGAGCGATGCGTTTCAACCAGCTGATTAGAGGCCTGGGTACAAATTTTGCTTTTGCACCCATCTTACCCTTTAAGATACTTTCAATGTCAATCGTCTTCTCTGTAACAGTTGCCATTTTCTATTTCAAAACACTAACCAAGGTGCAAAAATAGCACATTTCTTTCAATTTTGAGCAAAAAACAAGGAAAAATCTTTTTTTTAATGTATTTTATACACAAAATGCCCCTAAATCAACAAATAAAAGTTAAATAATAAAAAAAGTGGGGGAATGTGGTGGAAAGTGGGGAAAAATATCTATCTTTGTAACCGATTTCTATTAATAGATGTACGTATGCGTTTTTTAGGTAATATAGAAGCTAAGACTGATGCAAAGGGAAGAGCCTTTCTGCCAGCCATTTTCCGCAAGGTGTTACAGGCATCTGGCGAAGAAAACCTCGTGCTGCGCAAAGACGTTTTCCAAAAATGTCTGGTACTATATCCAGAGAGCGTATGGAATGCCCGTCTCGACATGCTGAAAAACCAGCTTCGCCCTTGGAAGCAGACTCATCAGCAGATGTTCCGTCAATTTGTGTCAGAAGCCGAAGTCGTTAATCTCGATGGTAATGGAAGATTCCTCATCTCAAAACGACTGCAGAAGGTAGCAGAGATTGAACAAGACATCCAATTCATCGGCATGGATGATACCATTGAAATATGGGCTCCAAAAAATCTGAGACAGACACTTCAGTCTGAAGAAGATTTCGGCAGAGAGTTTGAGCAGATTATGAACACCGATAGCGACTTATGATCACGACAGCTGAAACATACCATGTACCTGTGCTCCTTAAGGAGAGTGTCGATGGCCTTGACATAAAACCTGATGGTATTTATGTTGATGTCACTTTCGGTGGTGGTGGGCATAGTCGTGAGATCTTGAGCCGACTCGGAAAGAACGGGCACTTATATAGCTTCGATCAGGACGAAGATGCAGAAAGGAATATTCTTAACGACAACAGATTTACATTTGTCAGAAGTAATTTCAGATATCTTCGCAACTGGATGCACTACTATCATGTCGAGCAGATTGACGGGTTATTAGCCGATCTTGGCGTTTCGAGTCACCATTTTGACGATGAAACCAGAGGTTTTTCGTTCCGTTTCGATGCCCCTCTGGATATGCGCATGAACAAACGCTCTGGTACGACGGCAGCAGAGATACTCAATAATTATAATGAAGATCAACTGGCAGATATTTTTTATATTTATGGAGAGCTCAAGAACGCTCGAAGGATTGCCTCAGCCATCGTCAAAGCAAGACTTGAGAAGGCTATTGAGACTACTGCAGACTTAATGCAAGCTACAGAGAGTCTTTTCCAGCACGAACGTGAGAAAAAAGAGACCGCTAAATTGTTTCAGGCACTGCGTATAGAAGTAAATCACGAAATGGACGCCTTAAAAGAGATGCTCTATGGGGCTCAGGAAGTGCTCCGCGAGGGTGGCAGGCTTTCTGTGATCACTTATCACTCTTTGGAGGATCGCATTGTGAAAAATATCATGAAAGCTGGGAATGCCGAAGGAAAAATCAGACAGGACTTCTTCGGACGCATAGAAGCCCCATTCCAACAGATTAGTAATAAGGTGATTATACCAGACGAGGAGGAACAACAGCGCAATCCCCGCAGTCGTAGTGCAAAACTGCGTATAGCAGAAAAAAACTAAATGTGATTGGTATATGAAGAAGAAAGACGATATAGAACTAGAAGTACAAGAGACAGTGGTGGAAGAGCCTGCTGTTCATGAGGAGGTAAGTCTGAAAGAAGAAGCTGCCGACATGAAAGAGCAAGCCAAGAAAACCATCCAGCTGATCAAAGAGAAGGCCAAGGAAGAAGATCCTAGGCCTAATTCCTCTATGAGCCTAAGGACGATTCTTGGCGGTGATTTTTTGACAGCAGATATGGTTCGCCGTCAGATCTGGCTCTTCGTGCTTTTGGTAGTATTTTGTATCGTTTATGTCGCTGTCAGATACCAATGTCAACAAGACATGCTGACTATTGATAAACTGGAGAAGGAGTTGCTGGATGCGAAATACAAGGCACTGTCCAGTTCCAGTACCCTCACAGAGAAATGCCGCGAGAGTCACGTTCTCGACGCACTGAAACAGAATAAGGACAGTCTGCTCCACGTTGCAGACCAGCCACCTTATATTATTAATGTAGCCGAATAAAGTAAGGTATGAGTAAGTTTAAAAGCGAAAAGGTCATGCCCCGCTACTTCGCTATCGCAGTAGTGTTGACGCTTATTGGTTTTGCCATTGTGGGTAAAGCCATGTACATCATGACGGCTAAGAAAGATTATTGGACCCAAGTGGCTTCACGACTGAAACGTGATAGTGTAAGCGTCAAGCCCAATCGTGGAAATATCTTGAGCTGTGATGGTCAATTGATGGCCAGCAGCTTACCTGAATATAAGGTTTATATGGATTTCCAGGCCGGAACCGACGATTCCATAGGTATTCGCAAACGAGATTCCATCTGGGCAGAGAAAATTGACAGCATCGCATACGAACTGAACCAAATTTTCCCGACAAGGACTGTCGACGATTTCAAGGACTATCTGTTGGCAGGCAAGCGAAAGGTCATGAAGAATGGCAAGGTTGGTGCCCGTCATTGGCCCATCTGGCCGCGTCGTATCGACTATAACACCTTCTGTGAAGTACGCAAGTTGCCTATCTTCAGAGAGCCTATCTACAAAGGTGGCTTCCATTGGGAAGAGTTTAACTCCCGTAATCACCCGTTTGGAACACTTGCCCAACGTACCATCGGCTCTATGTTCGGTGCTATGGATAGTGCGAAGAACGGCTTGGAGTTATCTTTTGATTCTATACTACGTGGCACTAATGGTATTATGCACCGTCGTAAGGTGCTCAACAAATACATGGACATCCCTGTACAGATGCCCATCAACGGCTATGATATCGTTACAACCATCGATGTCAGTATGCAGGATTTGGCAGAGCGCGCCCTTATTGATGAGTTAAAAGACCCACAAGTTAACGGTGAAATGGGCGTTGCCATCCTGATGGAGGTAAAGACAGGCGACGTAAAAGCTATTGTCAATATGACACGCGGTGCAGATGGAGAATACCATGAGATGGTGAATAACGCGGTAAGCTATCGCTGTGAACCTGGCTCAGTGTTTAAGGTAGCCTCCTTCCTCGTAGCGCTTGATGACGGTACCATTGACACCACCATGACCATTCCTACGGGTTGCGGTGTGATGGAGATGCATGGCCGGCCCATGAAGGATCACAACTGGCGACGTGGCGGCTACGGTACGATTAATGTGGCTCGCGCCTTGGAGGTCAGCTCGAACATCGGTGTCAGCTACCTCATTGATAAATATTATGGTCATAACCCCAGGAAATATGTTGAGGGTCTCTACCGAATCGGTATCCACGAGGATCTGAAGATTCCTATCGTGGGCTATCATCCACCGATGATCCGAATGCCGGACACTAAGACTACCGACCGCACGAAATACTGGAGTAAGACCACTCTCCCCTGGATGAGCATTGGTTATGAGACGCAGATTGCGCCAATTAACACTGTAACCTTCTACAATGCCATTGCCAACAATGGAAGGATGATGCAACCACGTTTCGTGAAGCAGATCATGAAGGACGGTGAGGTCATCAAGGAGTTTGAGCCCGTAGTGCTGAAGGAACGCATCGCCAAGCCACAGGCCATCAAGACGATGCAAACGATATTAGAGCATGTTGTCAGCCAAGGGTTGGGTCGAAAGGCTGGCTCGAAATCATTCAAGGTGGCAGGAAAAACCGGTACAGCCCAAGTTGCCGATCAATATGGTGGCTATCACTCAGGTATCACGCGCTATTGGTTATCATTTGCAGGATTCTTCCCTGCTGACGATCCGCGTTACACCTGTATTGTCTGTATCAAAAAATCAGGCCTGCCCGCATCTGGTGGTGGTATGAGTGGTGTAGTCTTTCATCGTATAGCAGAAGGTGTCATGGCTCAGAATCTGAAACGGAGTGCCAAAGATGCCCGTGACTCCACCTCTCTGTTGATTCCTGACGTAAAAGGTGGCAACATCGAAGCTGCCAACTATGTCTTAAATGGCCTTGGAGTCAAAAAGAAAATTTCGACTTCTCAAGCCAAGACAAGCAATAGCATCATACCCAATGTTATCGGTATGGGGGCTCGCGATGCTGTCTATCAGCTAGAAGCGCGTGGCGTAAAAGCTAAAATACATGGCCGAGGTAAAGTCAAGTCACAAAGCATTTATGCAGGAACTGCCATCAAAGAGGGTATGATCTGTGAATTATATATGGAATAATATAAAAGACTATAGATATGAAACTGAATGAACTGCTCAAAAATGTAGAAGTCCTCAATGTCCTAGGTGATATTGATGTAGAGATTACAGGTGTGAATATCGACTCCCGAAAAATCGAGAAGGGTCATCTCTTTGTTGCTATTCCCGGCACTCAGACCGATGGGCACAAATTTATACCTAAGGCCATTGAGCAAGGAGCTGTTGCTGTGCTTTGTGAATATTTCCCCAACAGACGTGAACCTGGTATTACATACATCGCTGTTGACTCAACAGAGGACAATGTCGGAGAGGTCGCTACCCAGTTCTATGGAGATCCCTCCAATAAACTGAAACTGGTTGGAGTGACTGGCACAAACGGTAAGACTACCATTGCCACCTTATTATATAATATGTTCAGGAAGTTCGGTCATAAATGCGGATTGCTCTCTACCGTCTGCAACTACATTGAAGGTGAGGCAATCCCGGCTGACCACACAACACCTGACCCCATTGAATTAAATCACCTGCTAGCTCAGATGGTCGAAGCAGGTTGTGAGTATGCCTTTATGGAATGTAGCAGTCATGCCATCGCCCAGAAACGAATCGGCGGACTGAGGTTTACAGGAGGTATCTTTACTAACCTCACACGCGACCACCTAGACTATCATGGGACCTTTGAGAATTACCGCAATGCAAAGAAAGCCTTCTTTGACAGCCTAGATAAAGATGCATTTGCCATCACCAATGTTGATGATAAGAATGGAGAAGTCATGGTTCAGAACTGTAAAGCACAGATCAAGACCTACTCCACACGTACAATGGCCGACTTCAAGGCAAAGATTATAGAGTGTCATTTTGAAGGTATGTATCTTGACATCAACGGCAAAGAGGTCGGTGTACAATTTATTGGCAAATTTAATGTAAGCAATCTTTTGGCTGTTTATGGCGCAGCTGTCATGTTGGGCAAAAAACCTGAGGACATCCTGGTTGTCCTAAGTACCCTGAAGAGTGTTAACGGACGTCTGGAGCCTATCCACTCACCAGAAGGATATACTGCAATTGTTGACTATGCGCATACGCCAGACGCTTTAGAGAATGTACTTAACGCCATACATGAGGTGTTGGATGGTAAAGGCAAAGTCATTACTGTCTGTGGCGCTGGTGGAAATCGCGATAAAGGGAAACGTCCACTCATGGCGCAAGAAGCTGTAAAACAAAGCGACAAGGTTATCATTACCAGCGACAATCCCCGTTTTGAGGAGCCCCAAGATATCATTAACGATATGCTGGAAGGACTCGATAACAAGCAGATGAAGAAAGTTATCAGTATTGTGGATCGTCGCGAGGCTATTCGTACGGCTTGTATGATGGCAGAGAAGGGGGATGTGATTCTGATTGCCGGCAAGGGGCATGAAGATTATCAGGAGATTCAGGGCGTGAAACACCATTTCGACGATAAAGAGGTGGTTCATGAAATCTTTAATGCTTAAAACTTGAGAAGTTATGCTATACTATTTGTTTAGATTCCTCGACCGATATGACATTCCAGGCTCACACATGTGGTCCTACATTTCGTTCCGATCCCTATTAACGCTTATCTTTTCACTGTTAATCTCAGCTTGGTTTGGCGAGCGCTTTATCAAATGGATGAAACGTAAGAAAATCTTTGAAACGGAGCGTGACCCAAGCATAGACCCCTTTGGTGTAGAAAAAAAAGGTGTTCCAACAATGGGTGGTGTTGTTATCATCGTGAGTATCCTTCTTCCTGTTATTTTGTTGGGGCGTATCCGTAATATCTACCTGATCCTGATGATAGTGACAACCTTATGGCTTGGATTCCTTGGATTCCTTGATGACTATATCAAGATTTTCCGACGTAACAAGGAAGGTCTGAAAGGTAAATATAAAATTGTAGGGCAGGTCAGTATCGGTTTCATTGTCGGTCTTACGCTATGGCTTAGTCCTGATGCTGTGGTACGTGAGAATATAGACGTTAAGATGCAGAACCAGGAGATTGTGGTTAAGCATAAAAGTGAGGCAGTGAAGTCACTTCAAACAACGATACCGTTTATTAAGAACCACAATCTGAATTACTCCAGCGTCATGAGTTTCTGCGGAAAGTATAAAGTTGCTGCAGGATGGATGTTGTTCGTCGTTATGACTATTCTTGTGGTAACAGCAGTATCAAACGGTGCCAACCTTAATGATGGAATGGATGGCATGTGTGCAGGTAATTCTGCCGTTATCGGTGTGGCCTTAGGTATCTTAGCTTATGTGTCGTCACATATTGGCTATGCATCCTACTTCAACATTATGTATATTCCTCATTCGGAGGAACTGGTTGTATTCTTATGTGCGTTTATAGGAGCAATGATCGGTTTCCTTTGGTATAACGCATTCCCTGCACAGGTCTTTATGGGCGATACGGGTTCTTTAACCATTGGAGGTATTATCGGTGTCTGTGCTGTAATTATTCATAAAGAGTTGTTGCTTCCCATCCTCTGTGGCATTTTCTTTGTTGAGAGCCTGAGTGTGATCATTCAAACCCAATGGTTCAAGATCCAAAAAAGAAAAGGGAAGCGCGTCCGTGTGTTTCGAGCTACACCGATACATGACAATTTCCGCAAACTGGATTCACAGCTTGATGCGACTAGTCAATATATCCTGAAAGGATGGCCACGTCGTCCATTCCATGAGTCAAAAATCACGATCCGCTTCTGGATTACTACCATTATCCTTGCGGCTTTGACACTAATAACTTTAAAGATGAGATAGGAAATGAAAAGAATCGTTATATTAGGAGCAGGAGAGAGCGGTGCTGGTGCAGCTGTTCTTGCCAAGAAAGAAGGCTTTGATGTGTTCGTATCCGACATGTCTAAGATTGCCGATAAATACAAAAAGATGCTCGATGACCGCCATATTGAATGGGAAGAAGGTCAGCACACAGAAGAAAAGATCCTGAATGCCGACGAGATTATCAAGAGTCCCGGTATTCCTGAAACGGCTCCAATGGTAAAGAAGGCTATTGAGAAAGGCATACATATCATTAGTGAGATAGAATTTGCTGGTCGATACACTCACTCAAAAATGATCTGTATTACGGGTTCCAACGGTAAGACCACTACAACCTCACTGATTTACCACATTTTTAAGGAAGCTGGTTATGATGTAGGACTGGCAGGAAACATTGGCAACTCTCTGGCACTTCAGGTGGCAGAAAATCCACACGAGTATTATATCATAGAACTGAGTTCATTCCAACTCGATAATATGTACAACTTCCGTGCGGATATCGCCATTCTGCTGAATATTACACCAGACCATCTGGATCGTTATAACTTTGAGATGCAGAACTACGTTGATGCCAAGATGCGTATTATCCAAAATCAGACGCCTGACGATGCATTTATCTATTGGGCCGACGATCCAATCATCAAACGAGAATTGGATAAATATGACATCAAATCAATCCAGTATCCATTCTCTGAACTGAAAGAGAAAGGTGTGATCGGTTATATTGAGAAAGGTCAGTATAAGATTGAGAAACCCGTACCATTCAATATGGAACAGGAGAGTCTCAGTTTGACAGGCAAGCATAATATCTACAACTCCCTGGCCGCCGGTATCGCTGCCGATATAGCCGGTATCAAAAAAGAAGAGATCCGCAAGAGTCTTGGTGACTTCCCCGGTGTCGAGCATCGTCTTGAGAAGGTCTGTACCGTCCGTGGTGTACAATATATCAACGACTCTAAGGCCACCAACGTCGATGCATGCTGGTATGCCTTGGAGGCTATGAAGACGAAAGTGATTCTCATCATTGGCGGAAAGGACAAAGGAAACGACTACGAGCCCATAAAGCCTCTAGTGAAGGAAAAATGTTCTGGTATCGTATATCTTGGCGCAGATAATCAGAAATTACACGACAACTTCGACCAACTGGGCATCCCTGTTCGCGACACCCATTCCATGAAAGAGTGTATGCAGGCATGCTATGAGATGGCTAAACCAGGAGAGACAGTTCTTCTGAGTCCGTGCTGTGCCTCTTTCGATCTATTCAAGAACATGGAAGACAGGGGTGAACAATTTAAGGAACTTGCCCGCAGTCTATAGAACATAAAAATATGAACAAAAAGATAGGCAACATTTTCAAAGGAGACAAGGGAATATGGATGGTATTCTTCTTCCTCTGTATGATCAGTATCGTCGAAGTTTTCTCTGCTTCGAGTAACCTGACCTATAAGAGCCAGAATTATATCGGACCGATAGCTTTCCACACCGTAACAATTGTTATTGGTGCGCTGACAGCTGTCATCACTCTGAACATACCTTGTCGTTATTTCAAACTGATGACCCCATTCCTGCTCATCATCTCTGGTCTGACCCTTCTGTGGGTACTCGTCGGAGGTGAATCTATCAATGGTGCCAATCGTGTCATCTCTCTTCCTGGTGGTGTTACCTTCCAGCCTTCAGAAATCGCTAAAGGCACAATGGTTCTCATTACGGCACAAATCCTCAGTGCCATGCAGCGTGAAGATGGAGCCGACAAAAAAGCATTCAAGTATATCCTTTGCATCGTATTACCGACAGCTGCGCTCATCGGTATAGAGAATCTTTCGACAGCTGCGCTCCTATTTGCCGTTATTTTCCTGATGATGTTTATCGGACGAGTACCTTTATCACAAATGGGGAAACTGGTTGGAGGTGCCGTCATCCTTGTAGCTATCTTTCTGACGATGGTCTTTACATTGGGCAGTATTGGGACTTCTGAGAGAGAGAACGAACAGACAGTTGAAGCCGTTCAGGCTGGCGGTTCTACAGACACAAAGGTAATCAAAGGAGGTGGCGTATTTCACCGTTTCGTTACCTGGCGAAATCGTATTGTCAAGCACATTGATAAAAAAGAAATCACACCAGAAGAATATGACCTCGACAAAGACGCACAGGTGGCTCATGCCAATATTGCCATTGTGTCGAGTAACATCATCGGTAAAGGGCCTGGTCAGTCTGTAGAACGTGACTTCCTCTCACAGGCATTCTCTGATTTCATCTACGCTATTGTCATTGAGGAATTAGGCATTGTTGGTGCTACATTTGTAGTACTGCTTTATATCGTACTACTCTACCGCGCAGCTAGAATTGCCAGTCGTTGCGAGAACAACTTCCCCGCTTTCCTAGTCATGGGATTGGCTTTACTATTAGTCATTCAAGCCACTTTTAATATGCTCGTTGCCGTGGGTATTGCCCCAGTTACGGGTCAGCCACTTCCACTCATCAGTAAAGGCGGTACTTCAACCATCATCAACTGTGCATACATTGGCGTTATTCTTAGTGTAAGCCGATCAGCCAAAAAAAGACCAGAAAAAATTGCAGTAAAAGAAATATAATTAGTAATTTTGCACGCAAATAGAAAAAAGGTATGGAAAAAGAGTTAAGAGTCATCATTAGCGGAGGTGGTACAGGGGGACATATTTTCCCTGCTGTTTCGATTGCGAATGCCGTTAAGGCCCTGCGTCCTGATGCTAAAATACTGTTTGTTGGTGCGCTGGGACGAATGGAAATGCAACGTGTACCCGCAGCAGGCTATGAGATAAAAGGCCTGCCTATCTGCGGATTTGACAGAAAGAACCTGCTGAAAAATATCAAGGTCCTCTATAAGATATGGAAAAGCCAGCGCATGGCCAAACAGATTATAAAGGACTTTAAGCCCCAAGTTGCTGTAGGCGTTGGTGGTTATGCCAGCGGTCCCACTCTGAATACGGCTGCGGCTATGGGCATCCCCTGTCTTATTCAAGAACAGAACTCCTATGCTGGCGTGACAAATAAGCTTCTGGCGAAGAAAGCTGCCAAGATATGTGTTGCCTACGAAGGTATGGAGCGTTTCTTCCCTGCAGAGAAAATCATCCTGACAGGCAACCCTGTTCGTCAAGCACTTCTTGAGACTATCATTACCCGGGAAGAAGCCATCAAGACTTTCGGATTCAATCCTGCCAAAAAGACGATTCTGTTGGTAGGTGGCAGTTTGGGGGCACGCACCATCAACGAGAGCGTGTTGCAGCACCTCGACCTAATAAAGGGTACGGATGTCCAGTTTATCTGGCAGACAGGAAAGTACTACAGTGCAGAGATAGCCAAGAGACTAGAAGGACAAAACATCCCCAACCTTGTGGTTACTGACTTTATCACTGATATGGGCACTGCCTATAAAGCCGCCGACCTCGTGATCAGTCGCGCTGGTGCCAGCAGTATCTCCGAATTCTGTCTGATAGGCAAACCTGTGATTCTTGTGCCGAGTCCTAATGTAGCAGAAGATCACCAGACAAAGAATGCACTGGCTCTGGCCAATAGGGACGCAGCTATCTATGTCAAGGATGCAGAAGCACCTGCAACCTTGTTAGAACTGGCCGTTAAAACCGTCAATAATGAAAGTAAGCTGAAGTCGCTTAGCGAAAACGTGCTAAAATTAGCACTACCAGACTCAGCAGAAATTATTGCCAAAGAAGTTATCAATTTAGCAAAATGAATATAAACAATATCAAATCTGTCTATTTTGTAGGTGCGGGCGGTATTGGAATGAGTGCCATTGCCCGATACTTCCTGAAGAAAGGTCTTATCGTAGGAGGCTACGACAAGACTCCTTCTGATCTGACACGTCAGTTGGAAAAGGAGGGGATGCTCATTCACTATGAGGAAGATATCAACCAGATTCCTCAAGCCTGTAAAAACCAACAAGAGTGTCTGGTGATCTATACACCAGCCATCCCTGCAGAACATAAGGAATTATGCTATTTTCAGGAGAATGGTTTTGAGATCCAGAAGCGTGCTCAGGTGTTGGGTACATTGACTAAGACACACAAAGGACTCTGCGTGGCAGGTACACATGGTAAGACCACAACCTCTACGATGTGTGCACACATCATGCATCAGAGCCATCTGGATTGCAATGCTTTCTTAGGTGGTATCTCCAAGAACTATGGCACTAACTACATTCTATCCGACTCTGATTATGTAGTTATCGAAGCTGATGAATTCGACCGTTCTTTCCATTGGCTACGTCCCTGGATGAGTGTCATTACATCTACCGACCCTGACCATTTGGATATCTACGGCACAAAGGAAGCTTATTTGGAAAGTTTCCGTCACTATTCTGAACTCATACAACCTGGGGGTGCATTGATTATCCATCGCGACTTAGAGATGAAGGAACATCTGCAAGATGGCGTACGCCGCTATGACTATAGTCTCAACGAAGGCGACTTCCATGCAGAGAATATCCGTATTGAAAACGGAGAGATTACCTTCGACTTTATCTCACCCATTGAAAGTGTAAAGGATATTAATCTTGGACAGCCTATCCCCATCAATATTGAGAATGGTATTGCTGCAATGGCAATGGCACAGCTTAACGGCTGCATTGCTGAAGAACTGAAATATGGCATGCAGACCTATGGAGGTGTGGATCGTCGTTTCGACTTTAAGATTAAAACAAATAAACTTGTTTTCTTGAGTGATTATGCCCACCACCCGAAAGAAATCTATCAAAGTGCACGAAGCATCCGTGAGCTCTATAAAGACAAGCATATCACTGCTATATTTCAACCTCACCTCTATACTCGTACACGCGACTTCTATAAAGATTTCGCCGACGCATTGAGTCAGTTGGATGAGGTTATCCTCACAGAGATTTATCCTGCACGTGAACTACCTATCGAAGGGGTAACTTCGAAACTCATCTATGACAACCTGAAACCAGGTGTGAAAAAGGAGATGATTCGTAAAGACGATGTGCTCAACTTCGTCAAGAACCACACTTTTGAAGTCCTGATTGTACTTGGAGCTGGTGACCTTGACAACCAGGTTCCAGAAATTGCAAAGATATTAAATAGTAAATAAAGCATGTATATCGACTGGAAAAAGACCTTGATTGTTGTCTGCGACATTGTCGTTGCCACCTATCTGCTACTGGCCGTCACCTCGTTTAACAAACCCGATGCGAAGGTCAGCCATTGCAAAGAGGTGAAAATCGACATTGAGCAGAATATCGTCGATGGCTTCATGACAGCCGATGAAATCAAACAGGCTCTGAATAAAGAGCATATCTACCCACTCAAACAGCCTTTATCGGATATCAGCCCCAGAAAGATTGAAGAAACGCTTCAAAAAAATCCTTTCGTTGAAAAGGCAGAGGCTTACAAGACTCAGAGTGGTAATGTCTGTATTCAGGTCAAGCAAAGAATCCCTGTGGTCAGGGTTATGGCTGATAATGGCGAGAACTACTATCTTGACACCCATGGTAATATGATGCCTGAGAGTCGCTATGTCACTGATCTGATTATTGCTACAGGATCTATCAACAGTAAATATGCTAAGAATACGTTGACACGTGTAGCAAGCCATATTCTATACGATCAGTTCTGGAGAAATCAGATTGTCCAGATGAACATACTTGAAGACGGCTCCATCGAAATTGTACCACGTGTTGGAGAGCATATCGCCTATCTGGGGGCACCTGTTGATATTGAGAAGAAACTGGATCGTCTCCGTAAATTCTATATCTATGGTCTCAATCAGGTGGGTTGGAACAAGTACAACTATATCAGCGTTGAATTCAACAATCAAATTATCTGCAAGAAAAATAAAAGGAAAAAATAAATAGTTATAAGAGATGGCAGCAAAGGAATTTATCGTAGCAATCGAACTCGGTTCATCCAAAATGACCGGTATCGCTGGACAGAAGAATCTCGACGGCAGTATTCAGGTACTTGCCGTTGTGAAAGAGAACTCTTCTGCCTTTATTCGCAAGGGAGTGGTCTACAATATTGACAAGACTGCTCAATGCCTCACCAGCATTGTCAGAAAGCTGGAGGCTCAACTCAAGACTGAAATTCGTCAGGTATATGTAGGAGTCGGAGGCCAGTCCATCCGCAGTGTCAAGAATGTAATAGCCAAGGAACTGCCCAATGAGAGCATCATTAATCAAGACATGGTGATTGAATTGATGGATGCAAACCGAAACATGGAATATCCTGATCAGGAGATTCTCGATGCTGCTGTTCAAGAATATAAGGTGGGATCTCAGCTGCAACTCGACCCCGTAGGAATTCAGGCAAACCATCTGGAAGGCAATTTCCTAAACATCTTGGAGCGTGGTGCTTTCTATCGCAACCTGAACAAGTGTTTTGAAACTGCTGGCATCAATGTGGCAGAGATGTATCTGGCACCATTGGCTTTAGCAGACAGTGTCCTGACAGAAGCAGAACGCCGCTCAGGCTGTGCACTTGTTGATCTCGGAGCCGACACGACCACCGTCTCCGTTTATTCGAAAAATATCCTGCGCCATCTAGCTGTTATTCCTCTGGGTAGTAACAACATTACCAAGGATATCGCAACCCTCCAGATTGAGGAAAGTGATGCAGAAAAGATGAAATTGAAATATGGTTGTGCCTTCACCGATAATTCCGAGATAGACAACGATCTGAAATACTCTATCGACAACGATCGCCAGATTGAAAGTCGCAAGTTTATCGAGATCGTTGAGGGAAGACTTGAGGAAATCATTGAGAACGTATGGTATCAGATTCCTTCTGAGTATTACGACAAGCTGCTAGGCGGTATCATCCTGACTGGTGGTGGTTCCAATATGAAGAATATCGAGAAAGCCATTGCTAATCATACACATGTTGAGAAAATCCGCATTGCAAAGTTTGTGTCACAGACCATCCTCTCAAACAATGAAGATATTAAGGCTCACAATGGCATGATGAACACGGTTCTTGGTCTTTTGGCAAAGGGCGATATCAACTGTGCCGGAAACTATGTCGATCCGAATGGTGATCTTTTTGGTCAGAAACATACGGTAGCTCCTGCCATCACTGATCCACGCCCCGTCCGTCAGGCTGGCGAGATACCTGCCGGCGTGATCCGTACCGAAGCAGAGAAGAAAGCTGCAGAGGAGGAGAAACGTCGTCAACAAGAGGAAGAGGAGCGTCTGAAGCGTGAGGAGGAACTCAAGCAGAAGCAAGAGGAAGAGGCCATCCGAAGAGAGAACAGTCCTTGGAACA
Source organism: uncultured Prevotella sp. (assembly GCA_900315695.1). Lineage (GTDB taxonomy): Bacteria > Bacteroidota > Bacteroidia > Bacteroidales > Bacteroidaceae > Prevotella. The sequence goes on from ONAE01000033.1 coordinate 17,929, forward strand.
AACTGAAGAAAGGATTCCTGAAGTTTGGAAAGTCTATCGTTGAAGAAGAATAAAAGAGTTTTGTAGTAACAAGTTAACAGTTTATAGTTCTGATTATGAGCGATTATAATAATATAGATATCCTGGACTTCGGAGCACCGGAGAAAGGACAAAGCATTATCAAAGTGATAGGTGTCGGTGGTGGTGGCGGCAATGCTGTCAACCATATGTACAGAGAAGGTATCCACGATGTAACCTTTGTACTCTGCAACACAGACAACCAGGCTCTGAATGACTCACCCGTACCTGTACATCTACAGTTAGGTAAGGAAGGACTCGGCGCTGGAAACAAACCAGAAAAGGCCCGTCAGGCTGCTGAGGAAAGTATCGAAGATATCCGTACGATGCTGAACGACGGCACTCGCATGGCATTCATCACCGCTGGAATGGGTGGTGGTACTGGTACTGGTGCTGCCCCTGTCATTGCCCGCGTCAGCAAAGAATTAGGTATCCTGACTGTTGGTATTGTCACGATTCCTTTCCGTTTCGAAGGCGACCGCAAGATTGATCAGGCACTCGACGGTGTAGAGGAGATGTCAAAACATGTTGATGCCTTATTGGTTATAAACAATGAACGCCTGCGTGAGATTTATCCCGAGCTCTCAGTGCTTGATGCCTTTGGAAAGGCCGATGACACACTGAGTATCGCTGCAAAATCCATTGCAGAGATTATTACTGTTCACGGACTAATCAACCTTGACTTCAACGATGTGAAGACCGTACTGAAGGACGGTGGTGTAGCCATCATGTCAACAGGTTATGGCGAGGGCGAAGGTCGCGTGAAGAAGGCTATCGAAGACGCCTTGAACTCTCCACTGCTAAACGATAACGATATCTTCAACTCCAAGAAAATCCTGCTCTCTATCTCATTTGCAGGTTCTAAGGATGGCCAGACATCCCTGATGATGGAGGAGATGAACGATGTCAACGACTTCATGGCAAAATTCGGTAATGACTTTGAAATCAAATGGGGTCTTGCAACTGATCTTGAGCTTGGCAAGAAGGTTAAGGTGACCATTCTTGCTACTGGTTTCGGTATCGAAGATGTGGACGGAATGGGTAGTCATCTGAGGAAGCAGAGTCAGGAAGATCTTAACCGCATAGCTGCAGAACAGGAGAAAGCTGCACAAAAGCAGGATCGCCGTAATCGCTATTATGGTGGAGAGAACAGCACTAAGCGCTATAAACGTCGTCCGAACATCTATCTGTTCCGTCCTGAGGATCTCGACAACGACGATGTTATCTCTGCTGTAGAGCAAACACCAACCTATAAGCGTACTCGTGAAATCCTCGACAGTATCAATAGTCAGGCCAGTGGCGAAGAATTCATTGATGACACCACTCCAAAAGACAACCCAGAACCCATTCAGGGAACCATTAAGTTTGCTTGATACGGATTCTCAACAATAAACAAGAGAGCGCTGGAAGTCAAAACTATCCAGCGCTCTCTTTTCTTTATAGTAACTACGACTTATGCGTCAATGTTGGCATAGGTAGCATTCTTCTCAATAAACTCACGACGGGGCTCTACATCATCACCCATCAACATTGAGAAAATCTCATCAGCTTCAGCTGCATTCTCGATAGTCACCTGCTTCAACAGACGGTTCTCAGGATTCATAGTGGTCTCCCAAAGCTGCTCAGGGTTCATTTCACCAAGACCTTTGTAGCGCTGTGTGTGCAGAGCCTTATCATCACCATTTCCTGCGACATACTTATCGATGAAAGCCTGACGCTGCTGCTCAGTATAGCAGTACTCTGACTGCTTCTTGTAAGTACACTTATAGAGCGGTGGCGTAGCGATATAGAGATGGCCTCCCTGGATCACCTGCGGCATGAAACGATAGAAGAGCGTCATAATCAGTGTGTCGATGTGAGAACCATCGACATCGGCATCGGTCATGATGATGATCTTATTGTAACGAAGCTTATCAATATTAGCATCCTTAGAATCCTCACCATCTACACCAAAACGTACACCGATACTCTGGATGATGTTCATCACAGACTCAGACTCAAACACACGATGCCACTGAACTTTCTCTACGTTCAAGATCTTACCACGAAGGGGCAGAATGGCCTGGAAATGACGATCGCGACCTGACTTTGCCGATCCACCTGCAGAATCACCCTCGACAAGGAAGATCTCACACTCTTTAGGATCCTTATTCGAGCAGTCTGCCAGCTTACCAGGCAGTCCGCCACCCGTCATCGGGTTCTTGCGCTGTACACTCTCACGAGCCTTGCGGGCTGCAATACGGGCTGTTGCTGCCAGAATTACCTTTTCGCAGATCGTGTGAGCCTCTTTCGGATGCTCCTCCAGATAGTTGTTCATAGCCTCACCAACAGCCTTCTGCACGGCACCATTCACTTCGCTGTTACCTAACTTGGTCTTGGTCTGACCCTCGAACTGAGGTTCGGCCACCTTGACTGAGATAATTGCAGTCAGACCCTCACGGAAGTCATCCTGGGCCACCTCAATCTTAGCTTTCTCAATCTGCTTGCGCAACTGATCGTCCTCATCAGAATACTTCTTCAGTGCACGAGCCAGCGCAATACGGAAACCTGTCAGGTGGGTACCACCCTCAATGGTGTTGATATTGTTAACATAAGAGTGGATGTTCTCGGAATAGTCGCTGTTATACAATAGAGCCACCTCGATGGGTACACCATCCTTTTCTGTCTTCAGGCATATAGGATCACCGATGATAGAAGTACGGTGACGATCGACATAGCGCACAAATTCCTTCAGACCCTCTTTGGCGTGGAACACCTCTGGCTGACGAAGGTTACCTTCTTCATCAGGACGCAAGTCGGTAAGCGTGATAGTGATACCAGCATTCAGATAAGCCAGCTCACGCATACGTTTTGCGATAATGTCATACTTATATTCTGTGGTTGTGAAGATGCTGCCGTCGGGCCAGAACTGCTGACGTGTACCTGTCTTATCAGTATCACCCACAATCTTCACATCGTAGAGAGGCTTACCCTTCTCATACTCCTGCTGATAGATATGACCATTACGGAACACCTGTGACATCATGTGGGTAGAGAGTGCGTTTACACAGCTGACACCTACACCATGGAGACCTCCTGACACCTTATAGGAGCCCTTATCAAACTTACCACCAGCATGCAGCACTGTCATCACGACCTCAAGGGCCGACTTGTGCATCTTCTCATGTTCATCCACAGGGATACCACGTCCATTATCCTGTACAGTGATAGAGTTATCTTCATTAATAATTACTTCGATATGCGTACAATAGCCTGCCATCGCCTCATCGATAGAGTTATCAACGGTCTCGTTGACCAAATGGTGAAGGCCCTTCTCGCTGATGTCACCAATGTACATCGCAGGGCGTTTACGTACGGCTTCCAGTCCCTCGAGCACCTGAATGTTACTCGCGGAATAATTTTGTTCTTGGTTCAGTTGTTCTTCTGTCATTTTACTTTGTTTGCCAAATTTTCGGCAAAGGTACAAAAAAAAAGTCAGATAAACATAGTTTATCTGCTAAAAAACTACAAAAAACAACCGCACCCCTTTCGGGCTGCGGTTCAAGTCTGTATAATAGCGATTATTATCCCAGCTTGTTGATGTGCAGAGCGAGGCTAGACTTCAGGTTAGCTGCCTTGTTCTTGTGGATAATGTTGGTCTTAGCCAGCTTGTCCAGCATCTTCTGTACTTTCGGATACAGAGCAACTGCCTCTTCCTTGTTAGTCATAGCGCGCAGCTTACGCACAGCGTTACGCATTGTCTTTGCGTAGTAGTGATTGTGAAGCGCCTTTTTCTTGTCCTGGCGGATTCTCTTCACTGATGATTTGTGATTTGCCATT
>ONAE01000029.1 GCA_900315695.1 uncultured Prevotella sp.
TTCATCCTGAGCCAGGATCAAACTCTTCATTGTAAAAAATATCCTTGATATTTTTTACGAGACTCTCTCGCGACTCGGAAATGAAAGCAAGCTTTCATTTCTCTCGCTGCTCGGAGCCTTGTAAATTTTATCATTAGTCTGTCTCAGAACGACTATCCAAGATTCTTTTCAGAAAGGTTGCTTGCGCGACCTTTCAAGAATTGAAACGGTTTGTTTCGTTTTACCCAAGAGCATTTCTGCTCTCGCTTCTTGTACTACTTCTGTCTATGTAAATCTTTCAAAGAACTCTTTCTTTTCTGCCTTCGCAGGAGTGCTTCCTGTTAAGCGGGTGCAAAGGTACGACTTTTTTCGGAACCGCCAAAACTTTATGCATCTTTTTTTCAGTTTTAGCGGGATATTTTTTCAGCTCTTGACAAAAGTCAAACCAAAAACCGCCGATCACCTTATTATATATTATATAGGCAGGGATGTTAATTTCTGATAAACGCTTTGTTTTTCCAACATTTTACCGTACCTTTGCACCTTATTAAATATAAGAGACAATCAGACATGGCAACGATATTACATATAGAGACTAGCACGGACGTCTGTTCGGTAGCCGTTTCGGAGGACGGACAGGTCATCTTCGACCAGGAAGACCACAGCGGTCCTAACCATGCGGAACGGCTGGGAACGATGGTTGATGAAGCTCTCTCGTTCACCGACAACCACGCTATTCCATTTGACGCCGTAGCTGTGAGTTGCGGTCCGGGTTCCTATACAGGACTCCGTATCGGCGTATCAATGGCAAAAGGTGTGTGCTATGGACGGAACTTAAAACTGATTGCCGTTCCGACACTGGAACTGTTGAGCGTTCCTATCCTGCTTCGCGAGATCCCAGAGGAAGATGCACTGTTATGTCCGATGCTCGACGCCAGAAGGATGGAAGTCTATGCCGGCATATACGACCGTGGTCTGAAGCCTATCAGACCCATCCAGGCCGATATCGTGGATGGAGACACCTACAAAGCATATCTGGATGAGAGTCCCGTCTATTTCTTCGGCAACGGTGCCAAGAAATGTCAGGAAGCCATCCATCACCCGAACGCCCATTTCATAGAGGACATCGAGCCGCTGGCTAAATGGATGCAGCCACTGGCAGAGAAGCGATTCCTGAATGAGCAGTTTGAAGACGTGGCCTACTTCGTGCCTTTCTACCTGAAGGATTTCGTAGCCAAAATGCCTAAGAAACTTTTATAAATTATGGATATTAAAGGATTAGATTACAACACGCAGCGTGAAAAGCTGATTATGCCTGAGTATGGACGTGAGATCCAGAAGATGGTGGAGTATGCCTGTGAGCTTCCCACCAAGGAGGAACGTCTGCAATGCGCCAAAGCCATCATCCGACAGATGGAGACGAAAAATCCCCAGCTCAAGGAGAATGCAGACTTCGAGCAGACCCTATGGGACCATCTATATCTGATGAGCCACAGAGAGTTGGAGATCGACTGGCCCTACGACGTCTCAGAAGCAGACAAAATCCTCAGTAAGCCCAACCCCATCCAGCCCCCGAAGGAGGAACTCAGGCTGCGCCATTACGGCAAGTTGGTCTGCAAGCTCTTTGAGCAGCTCAAGACAATGCCTGCCGGTGAGGAAAGAGACGCACTGACATACTACACAGCCAACCAGATGAAGCGTGACCTGGTAACCTGGGGACACGGTTCGATGGACGATGAGAAGGTGGCTGATGATCTGGCACATTACACCGACGGTGTCATCCAGTTGGACTTGAATGATTTTAAGTTTAACAAGGTTGTGAGTACAGACGACAACAAGAAGAATAAAAAGAAAAAATAACCAAGGATGGCATCATTCATTATCGAGGGCGGACATCTGCTAAAAGGCTCCATCACCCCGCAGGGCGCGAAAAACGAGGCACTGCAGGTAATTTGTGCAACCCTGTTGACCCATGAGGCAGTGACGATTCAAAACATCCCTGACATCCGGGACGTGAATAACCTCATTCAGTTGCTGTGCGACATCGGTGTAAAAGTGTCACGTGGCAATGCCGGCACCTACACCTTCCAGGCTGACTGTCTGAATCTGGATTATCTGGAAAGCGACGAATTTGTGATGAAATGCGCCGAGCTGCGTGGCAGTGTGATGATGATCGGTCCGTTGCTGGCCCGTATGGGTAGGGCTGTGATCGCCAAACCTGGTGGTGACAAGATTGGGCGCCGCAGACTAGATACCCACTTCCTCGGTTTCGAGAAGTTGGGTGCCAAGTTCAACCGTATCGAGGGGCGTGATGTCTATGAGATCGCAGCCCAGAAGTTGAAGGGAAACTATATGTTGCTCGACGAGGCCTCGGTGACTGGTACGGCCAATATTATCATGGCAGCCGTCTTTGCCAAGGGTACCACTACCATCTATAACGCTGCCTGTGAACCCTACCTCCAGCAGTTGTGTAAGATGCTGAACCATATGGGGGCCAACATCAGCGGTATCGGTTCTAACCTCCTCACAATTGTCGGCGTGAACAAATTACATGGTGCAGAGCATCGTATCCTGCCGGATATGATCGAGGTCGGTTCCTTCATCGGTATGGCTGCCATGTGTGGTGATGGCATCCGCATTAAGGAGGTGTCATTGAAGGATCTCGGCATCATCCCTGATGCTTTCAGGAAATTAGGTGTCAAGATCAAGGTGGAAGGTGACGACCTGGTGATTCCCCACCAGAAACATTATGAGATACAATCGTTTATCGACGGGACTATCATGACACTGGCCGACGCCCCCTGGCCCGGACTGACACCCGACCTGTTGTCTGTGCTCATCGTGGTGGCCACACAAGCCAGAGGCAGTGTGCTGTTCCATCAGAAGATGTTTGAGAGCCGCTTGTTCTTTGTCGATAAGCTTATTGACATGGGCGCACAGATTATCCTATGTGATCCGCACAGAGCCGTCGTTGTTGGACACGACCGTAAGATTACACTGCACGGTGGCAGGATGACCAGTCCTGATATCCGTGCTGGTATCGCCCTGCTGATTGCCGCCATGAGTGCCACAGGCACCAGTCGCATCGATAACATCGAGCAGATAGACAGAGGTTATGAGCATATCGAGGACCGCCTGAATGCGCTCGGGGCAAAAATCACAAGAGGATGATCAGACGAGAAGAGGTCTATAAGATTGGACGATTGGGTAAGACGCACGGCGTGAGGGGAGAGATATCTTTCCTACTTGACGACGATGTGTTTGACCGCACCGATGCCGACCACCTCATCCTGGATATCGACGGTATCCTGGTGCCTTTCTTTATTGAGGAGTACCGTTTCAAAACCGACAGTAATGCCTTGATGAAGTTCGACGGCATCGACACCCAGGAGCGTGCAAGAGAGTTGACGGGATGCGATGTATATTTCCCCCGTTCACAAGCTGACGAAGACGAGACTAGCGTCTACTGGGCAGAACTCGTGGGCTACAGCCTCATCGACAGCAACAGCGGGAAGACCATCGGAGAGATTGCCTCGATTGATGACACCACTATCAACATTCTGTTTGAACTGACCGATGGGAAACTGATTCCTGCTTCAGACGAGTTGATACAACATATTGATACAAAACGACATCAAATAGAAATCAATTTGCCGGAAGGCATTTTAGAATTATGAAGAAAAAACAAATAGCCATACTCGGTTCCACCGGGTCTATTGGAACACAAGCCCTCGAAGTGATTGAGGAGCATTCTGACTTGTATGAAGTCTATTGTCTGACAGCCAATAATAAGGTTCAGCTGCTGGCAGAGCAGGCCCACAAGTTCAAGCCCGCTGCCATCGTCATTGCCAACGAGCAGCATTATGACGAGCTGAAGTCACTCATGAGCGATCTGCCCGATATCAAGGTATATGCTGGTGCCAAGGCACTCGATGAGATTGTAGAGGCTGGTCCTATCGACATGGTACTCACTGCCATGGTCGGTTTTTCTGGTCTGAATCCAACGATCCATGCCATCAAGGCTGGTAAAACAATTTGTCTAGCCAACAAAGAGACACTCGTTGTGGCTGGTGAGCTGATCTTACAACTCGCCCAGCAGTATCATACCCCCATCCTACCTGTTGACAGTGAGCATTCTGCTATCTTCCAGAGTCTTGTCGGTGAAGATCAGAATCCCATTGAGAAGATCCTGCTGACAGCCTCAGGCGGTCCTTTCCGTCTGAAGTCGATGGAGGAGATTGCCCACGTGACCAAGGCGGATGCCTTGCGCCACCCGACATGGGACATGGGTGCGAAGATTACCATCGACTCAGCATCGATGATGAACAAGGGTTTCGAGGTTATCGAGGCCAAATGGCTCTTTGGCGTCGAAGCCAACAAGATTCAAGTACTGGTTCACCCGCAGTCGATTGTCCATAGTGCCGTACAGTTCCAGGATGGTAGTGTGAAAGCCCAGTTGGGCGTACCCGATATGCGTCTGCCTATCCAATATGCGTTCTCATTCCCCCAGCGCCTGCATCTGAGCGGAGAGCGCCTCGACCTGTTTAAGGCGCAGCATTTGGAGTTTTTCGAGCCCGACTTAAACAAGTTCCGCTGCCTGGCCCTCGCTTTCGAGGCCATTAACAGAGGTGGTAATATGCCATGTATCGTAAACGCAGCCAATGAGATCGTGAACCGTGGCTTCCTGGAGGACAAGTGCGGTTTCCTGCAAATGGGTGACATCATTGCAGAGACCATGCAACGTGCCACCTTCGACAAGAACCCCTCTTACGACACCTATATTGCCACCGATGCGGAAGCACGTCGTATCGCGAATGAGCTGATGAAAGGGTAAAGAGAGTAAAAGGGTAACAAGGTAACAAAGTAAAAAGGTAAAAAGATTATGGATATTTTTTTGATACGTCTATTGCAGTTCATGCTGGCAATCGGACTATTGGTACTGCTCCATGAGGGCGGTCACTTCTTCTTCTCGAAACTATTCGGTGTGCGGGTCGATAAGTTCTACCTGTTCTTCGACCCGGGTATCGGCAAATGGGACGGCAGTCTCTTCAAATGGAAGCCCAAGAACAGCGACACCCAATATGGTGTCGGTTGGTTGCCTCTTGGCGGCTACTGTAAGATTGCCGGTATGATCGATGAGAGTTTCGACACCGAACAGATGAAACAACCAGAACAGCCTTGGGAGTTCCGGGCCAAACCTGCCTGGCAGCGTCTGCTGATCATGATCGGTGGTGTGCTGGTGAACTTCTTGCTGGCTCTATTCATCTACTCAATGATCCTTTTTTACTGGGGTGATACCTATATCCCCGTGAAGGACATGACTTTAGGTATGAAATTCAATAGCGAGGCCAAGCAATACGGTTTCAAGGATGGTGATATCCTTGTAGGCACAGACCAGGGCACTTTCAAGGATTTCTCTGCAGACCTCTTCAGAGATCTCTCTGAGGCCAAACGTGTAGATATCATTCGCGACGGGAAGGCAATGAGTCTGCAGTTGCCAGGTGACATCAACCTGCTCGGCATGCTGAAGGCAGAGCCTGCCTTCGTCAGTCCATTCATTCCTGCCGAGATCGATAGTGTGATGGATGCCTCACCTGCTGCCAAGATCGGTCTTCGGAAAGGAGATAAGATTATAGCATTGAACGGTAAGCCTATTGACTCCTATAACGAGTTCACCAACCAGATCGGCATCTTGAGCGACATCATGACAGGAGCCAAGACGATGGCAGACAGTATGAAGCTGCGTACCGTCACAATGGTGATTGCCCGTGAGAACAAGACCGATACCCTGACCACAATGCTGACACCAGACTTGAAGGTAGGCTTCTACGTCAAGAGTCTGGCAGGTATCTACGAGCCCATTACCAAGGAATACGGTTTCTTTGAGAGTTTCCCTGCTGGTATCAAATATGGCTTTAACGTACTCGCCGGCTACGTGGGAGACATGAAGTACGTCTTCACCGCCGACGGAGCCAAGTCACTCGGAGGCTTCGGCGCCATAGGCAGTCTATTCCCCCCGATTTGGGACTGGTATATGTTCTGGAAGATGACTGCTTTTCTTTCCATTATCCTGGCCTTCATGAACATCCTGCCCATCCCCGCCCTCGACGGTGGTCATGTGCTGTTCCTGTTCTATGAAATGATTACCCGTCGCAAGCCGTCAGAGACCTTTATGATCCGTGCCGAGTATGTAGGTTTCGGTATCCTAATCCTGTTGATGGTCGTGGCAAACCTGAACGACATCCTCCGTTGGCTCGGTTACATGTAATCTATGGTAGTAGTGATGCTGACGTTGTTTGCCCTCGTAGTCGTTGGCTACGTGGCGGGCAAACTAGGCTATCTGGGTGGCGAATTCGATAGACAGTTGTCGCGACTGGTGATTAACATTACCTGTCCGGCACTGATTCTTTCGTCGGCGATGACGGGCACATTACCCGATCGCCGTTTTATCCTGCCCCTGTTGCTTATCAGTGTCATAACCTATGCCCTCCTCACAGGAGTCGCCATTCTGTTACCCCGTTATCTGACCCAAAAGAAGACAGATGAGGGATCCATCGGCTTTGCACTCATGTTTGGCAATGTCGGGTTCATGGGGTATCCTGTTGTTGCCTCTATCTTCGGTCATGAGGCCGTGTTCTATGCGGCAGTCCTCAATGTAGTGAACACTTTTGCTGTCTTTACGATTGGTACGGTTCTCATCACGGGGAAAAGTGATGTAGAAGGTAAGCACTTTCAGAAGAAGGTGCTCTATTCCACCCCGATGCTCGCCGCCTATCTGACGATGGCGATTGTGGCACTTGAGATCAGCAATATTCCCGAGGCCATCAGTCAACCCCTTACTATGTTGGGCGACATCACAGTTCCGGCAGCCCTCTTGATTATCGGTTCATCGATGTCGAACCTCCCACTACGTTCACTTCTAGGTAATAGCACTGTCTATGTCACGACGCTCTTCCGGTTGGTGCTCCTGCCTATTGGCATCCATTTCCTGATGGATACATTAGGCTTCTCACCATTGGTAGTTAACATCAATACGCTGGTGATTGCCATGCCTGTAGCTACCTATGGCACAATTCTCTGTCTACGCCATGAAAAAGACACCACGCTGATGACAGAGGTGACCTTCATCACCACCCTTTTCTCGATGCTCACCATCCCCGCCCTGACTTTATTGTTTTTCTAAGATGTGGAGCCTATCGACCAGCAGATATACCGCCGCGATTACAACATAAACCATAGATACCTGCAACAGTGTTGGATGCAGTCCCTCGATGCTTGCCCCAGGAAGCGTAGCAATCCATGTTAGCAGGCGGTTGAGGGTATCCACTATATATATTAATAGGTACGCGAGAGAGGGTATCAACAAAACCACCAACGAGAGATAAAGAATCAGCGTGGCAGCAGGGATCACCACCAGATTGGTTAATAGGAAGTAGTTGGAGAAACGTCCGAAATAATAGGCTATCAACGGGGCAACACCAATCTGAGCAGCACTGGAGACTGCCAGCATCGTCCAAAGCCACTTAAAAGCCCGATGGTCAAGGAGAAAAGACTGAGACCACACCCCTTCAAACAACGGATAGAATAACAAGATAGACAGTACCGCCACAAACGACAGTTGGAATCCGATATCAAACAGCGATCTAGGATTTATCAGAAGCATGACAATAGCAGCAAAAGCCAGTGTATTCACTGACATCTTATCCCGATGACCGAGCGAGAGTAGCGCATAGACCGTAAGCATCAGCGCAGACCGGACCACACTGGCAGACATCCCCACTAAAAACACATACAACCAAACACATACGATGATCACTACCTGAGAAGTGACCTGCCATCGTCGGTGGCTGAGCAACAGGGACAGTAGCGTATATATGAGACTCAGGTGCAGTCCGCTGAGTGCCAGAATATGAGAGGCCCCCGTCACCGCATAGGTCTCCTTCAGGTCTTTTGTCAATTGTGACTTATCACCAAGAGCCATTGCCGCTACTACCGCATAGACACTGCCATCAACTCCATGATCAGACAGGCGATCCAGTAGTTTGGAACGCTGCTCAAGGAAATAGGTCTTCGAACGGTCCAGTTTCGACACATGAGGCGTTTCCTGTTGTGCCCGTTGCATCAACACAGCCCCTAACACCACAAAAGACAAGACGAGAACCGCAGACTGCAGTCGTTCATGCCGCCATAGGCAACCTGCTAGCAGGACGACACCTACCAACAATGGGAAAAGCATGAATGAGGATATCACATACTTCTCCACAACGATCCCTGCCATCAAACCGATGGCAATCTTTACTAATGGGGCTGTTTCTGACAGACTGTTTCTCATACGATTCTTGATTAACTGGTTGCAAAGATACAACTTTCTGGTTAAAAAACGAAACATTAATCGGGTTTTTATTTTGCATTTCGCTCGATTTGCACTATCTTTGCAGACGAAATGGATATTATTAGTATGCCCATATGGGCTTGGGTTTTATTTTATGTGTTAGTGCTGATCATGCTGATAATCGATTTGAAGTCGTTCGGCAAGAAAGGTCAGCATGAGGTAAGTGTTGGTGAAGCGTTGAAGATGACGGCTGTATGGATCGGGGTATCCCTGATATTCTGCGGTGGCATCTGGCTTTACGAAGGTGATGAGAAAGCGATGGAGTTCCTGGCAGGTTACCTCATTGAGAAATCACTGTCGATGGATAACCTCTTCGTGTTTCTGATGCTCTTCTCTTTCTTTGGCATCCAGCGGAAATACCAACATGAGGTACTCTTCTGGGGCATCTTCGGTGCTTTGGTTCTACGCAGCATCTTCATCTTTGCCGGTACGGCCATCATCAATCAGTTTGAGTGGGTACTCGGTGTATTTGGTGTTTTCCTCATCTATACGGGTATCAAGATGTTCGGTCATCAGGATGACGAGCATGTGGATCCTTCGAAGAACATCTTCGTAAAGCTCTTCAAGAAGTTCTTCCCTGTGACAGACCAGATGCACGATGACAAGTTCTTCGTCATAGAGAACGGCAAGCGCCTGGCCACCCCGCTGTTTATCGCCCTGCTCGTGATAGAGACCACCGACGTGGCCTTTGCCGTAGATAGCATCCCCGCCGTCTTCTCCGTCAGCCGTGATCCGTTCATCGTACTCACCAGCAACGTATTTGCCATCCTTGGGCTGCGGGCGCTCTATTTCGCTTTGGCTGCCGTGGCCAAATACTTCACCTATCTGAAATACGGTCTTGGTATCATTCTCAGTTTCGTAGGTATCAAGATGCTATTGGATGTCATCTGGCATATCAAGGTGCCCACCACACTCTCCTTAGCGTTTATCTTTGGCATATTAGTTCTATCAATGGGACTTTCTTATATCATCTCAAATCATCATCATGGAGATTAGTAACTACACAAATGACGCGTTAGAGCTGCTGAAGGAGTTGATAGCCATCCCTTCTGTAAGCCGTGAAGAAAAGGATGCAGCCGACAAATTGGCCGAGTATCTGAACCGCTGGAATCTGCCCTTCGGTCGTGAAGGTAATAATCTGTGGGTGGGCTGTCAGGACTGGGACAACAATCGTCCGACGGTGATGCTGAATGCACATATCGACACAGTGAAGCCTGTTGCTTCCTGGACTCGTGCCCCTTTTACCCCGACACAGGAAGGTGATTTACTTTACGGGCTTGGTGCCAATGACTGCGGTGGAGGTTTGGTAGCCTTGCTCCAGACCTATCGCATCATGCTCCATCGTCAACGTAACTATAATATTCTTTGGGTGGCATCTGCCGAAGAAGAAATATCTGGTGCTGATGGTTTTAGTCGTGTGTTGCCGCTGTTACCGAAGGTGGATGTTGCCATTGTCGGTGAACCTACTGGTATGCAACCAGCCATTGCAGAGAAAGGACTCATGGTGATTGACGGCTATGCTTATGGCAAATCGGGGCATGCCGCAAGAAACGAGGGCGTGAATGCCATCTATGAAGCTCTCGACGATCTGATCTGGCTGCGTGACTATAAGTTCAGGAAAGAAAGTCCGCTGTTAGGACCTACGAAGATGACGGTGACAGTCGTTGAGAGTGGCACTCAACACAATGTGGTGCCCGACACTCTGCATTTCGTCATCGACATCCGAACCAACGAGTTCTATCAGAATGAATTCCTCTTTGAATTTCTGAAAAAGAAGATGAAGAAGTGCGAACTGCGCCCCCGTTCGTTCCGTCTGCACTCCAGCAGCATCCCGCAGGAGCATCCAATCATCCGCAGATGTCTGGAACGTGGCATGCAGCCCTTCGGTTCACCCACGTTGAGTGATCAGGCTCTCATGCCATTCCCCTCTTTCAAGTTGGGGCCTGGAGAGTCTAGCCGCTCCCATTCTGCCGATGAGTTTATTAAGATCTCTGAGATCCAGCAGGCCATCGAGACCTACGTCTATCTACTAGAAGGGTTGGCTATCTAGACAGCCAACCCTCTGGGTTCAGTTTTTCATTACCACGTCGCAACTGGAACTGCATCAAGCCTTCAGCCCCTAAACGTCCGATGGTCTGACGTGCACTCACTTTCTGTCCGCGACTGACACTCACTGAGGCGAGGTCACAATAGACTGACAGATAGTTTCCATGACGAATGATCACCACCGTGGTACCGGCATAACCAAAGACCGCACTCACCTCTCCATCGAAGATAGAACGCACTGGTGAGCCTGGCTGTGCCTTGATATCGATACCTTTCTTATCGAGTGTGACATGACCTTTCACGTCATCCACATGATTCGTTCCGAAACGGTGCACAATCTGATAACTGCCAGTGATTGGCATGGGCAAACGGCCACGGTTACTTTCGAAGTTACCACTCAGACGTTGATCCTCTGAAGAGACAGTATAGATCTTCTCTGCTGACTTCTTAACAGCAGCCACCTCCTTCTCGTGTGCTTTGGCCTCCTCCTTTGCCTTACGCTCTGCTGCGAGACGAGCTTTCTCTGCCTCACGGGCAGCACGCTCTGCAGCAGCCTTCTCTTCTGCCGTCTTCTTAGCTGCAGCCCTGGCCTCTGCCTTCGCTTTCTCCTCACGTGCCTTTGCCTCAGCAATCCTTCGGGCATTCTCACGGGCAGCAGCCTCAGCCTCAGCTTTCTTCCTAGCCAGTTCCTCGGCCCGTTTCTTAGCCGCCTCTGCCTCTGCCTTTCGTCTTGCTTCCTCAGCCTTTCGCTTAGCCTCAGCTTCAGCACGGGCCTTGGCACGGGCTATCTCCTCGGCAATCATTCTGTCGATCTGGGCATTCAGTTCGGCATCACGTTTCTTCTGTTTATCGATGATGCTGATAATAGTTTTCTGCTGCTTCTTCAGCGAGTTCACCACTTTCTCCTGTTCAACCTGCTTACTCTCCAGTGATCGCTTCTCCTGTTCTCCACGATAGAGCAGATCATTCTTCTGACGTTTCGAGGTCTTCAACTCCTCAAAAGCCTCCGCCACCTGAGTCTGCATAGACTCCACAGCCTCACCCTGAGCCTTCTGATAGGCCGCATACTCACGGACAAATCGCAGACGGCGGTACATCTGAGAGAAATTCTTCGCACTGAAGATAAACATCATCTGGCTCTGAATACTGCGGTTGCGATGCATATAGCGCATGGACTTCGAGAAACGCTGTTTACGCTCATCGAGTTCACGTTCGAGCATCTTCAACTGAGCTTCGAGCAAATGGATATTGCCATCAAGTCGGGTGATGTCTCCGCGAATGGTATCTATCGTACGACGCTTATCAACAATCTCATTATTGATCACCATCAGGTTCTGCAGCCGATTCTTCACATCCAGTTCGTTGGCACGCAAGCGGCGTTCCTGTTCCTTAATCTGCTGACGAACCTGAGCCTGTTCATTTTTCAGACTATTCACTGTGACACCAGACTTTTTCTGAGTCGGTGCAGTCTTCTTGGTGGTCTTCTTAGAAGAGGATTTCTTGGTACTGGTCTTTTTAGGAGTGGTTTTCTTCGTGACAGTTGTTTTCTGCCCAGCAGACTTCTTTTTGGTCTGCTGGGCTGGAACCGCCGCCACCAGGCAAGCCAAGATCCAGAATAATAATAATCGTTTCACGTGTTATCTATCAAATTAAAGAGACATGAAACGACGTATGATTTCATCGACTGAAACCTCACGATATTTATTTGAAATCTCTGTACGAGGCTCCCATTCCGTATCTGAGCCGATATGACTCAGTGTCATTCCGAGCTTTACTTCCTTACCCGAAGTGTTCAGGGTAATCACCTGCTTATAAGGGAACATGGTCTTGTTCAAGAGCTTGAAATCCTCATAATTCCAGTTCAATTGTGAAACACCGTTCACCTTATCCCTATACTGGATATTAGTCATTCCTATATGGGCAGTATTCTTTTTGACCAGCCAACTGTAGTCCAACTTCGAAGACTCCAGACTGAGAATCATGTCATCACCACTCTCCATCACACTATAAGGCCCTGACCCCTTCTCCTTCGGTTTATCGAAGTTACCGTCCTCTGGCACGAAGAGCTCATTCCAGAAAAGCGACTGAATGGTATTGAAGTTGATTCCACTATTACGAAGGAAATCTACAGAGATCCAAGGCACCTTTATATACTGTTTGTTGATACGGTCCATGATGAGTACATACTCTTTCGTCAGCTCAATACGACCAGCCTCCACGAAACCGAAAGCCATCAGCTGAAGACGGATCACATCCTGACGTCTCATTTTCAGGTTACCAGTCAGCGTCAGCTTCTGCGGACCGACTTCCATAGAGAATTTCACCTTCGAAGTCAGGAACCTTCCCGTCTGGGCATTATCCCAGACACTGGAGATGAGATCGCCTTTCTTTACTACGGTCTTTTTAACGGTGTTATCAGTTGTAATTTTCTTATGTGACTTACAAGACACCAGCACTAAAGGCAAAGCCAACACGGCCACTTTTACAATACTGAACAGTTTCATTCTTTAATATACTTTTTTTGTTTGATTTTCTTTTGCAACAGCTGATCCTCAGGTTTCTTCTGCTGAGCATCAAGCCAAAATGAGAGGGCACGTTCCGTATCCTTATTCATTGCATAGATATCACCTGCATGTTCGATGATCACTTCATTGCCTGGCGCATCCGTATCACTGATGTTTTGCAACGCCTGGTCAATGTATATCTTTGCTTCGGAATAACGTTTCTGCATAAAAAGAATCCAAGCGTAGGTATCCAGATAGGTGGCATTCTTAGGTTCTGCCTTCACCGTTTTGAAGCTCATGGCCTCTGCGGAATCCAAACGCTCCCCCCGTTCACTGAGATAATAGGCGTAGTTGTTCAGACACCCGATATTATCATCCTTCCATACCAGACAGGAGTCATAGGCAGCAAAAGCCTCTTCGGCCAGTCCTTTCTGATGCAGGATGTCACCCATCACGGCATAGAAATCGGAGACAATGACCGGGTCACTGTCGTCAGCAATCACACCGATACCATTCTGGAAAGTCGATAAGGCCTCATCAAGCTGGTCGCGCTTATAATAGGCAATACCCTGATAATAATAGAAGGCCATCTCGTCGGGATTGTACTGACGGGCATCCTGACACAAGGTGATCACCCGATCCAGATTCTCATCCTCCCAAGCATAGCCCACCAGTTGCAGACGGGCTGCCGCCTGGTCCGGTGCCATTCTCAGCACCTGTTCCAACACAGGACGGATACTGTCTTTCGGCATGTGTTTCGCGCCCATATAAGAGGCACAATAGAAAGCCATATCCACTTCCGTCTGAGGCTGAGCCAAAATCTTACGGAACAGCGCCAGCACACGGGTACTGTCACCGCTGGCCTCACTGGTGGCTATCTCCTGTCTCAGCAGATGAACCTTCTCCTCAGTTGTAGCATTCTTATTCAGCAGCACCCGCTCTGTCAACGAGTCTGCCACCATCCGATTGCCCTGCGACTGATAGTAAGTACGCAGTGACATCAACACACGGTTGTTGTCAGGTTCTTCCTTCAACACCTGATGATAGATGTTCAGTGCTTTCTTCGCCTGACCGTTCATCATCAGGGATTCCCCATACATTGCCAGATAGTTCAGGTCGTTAGGATATTGCTTGGCGAGGGCCTCCATCTCTGCAACTGCAGCTTTCTTATCACCCATCCTGGCATAGATCTCACGCTTTGCCAAGGAGATACGTTCACTCTTTCCGTCGATTGTCTCCAAACGATTCAGCACACCCACCGCCTGTTCATAGTCTTCCACCTGCTGATAGAGCTGGAACAACATCTCCAGCATATCCTCGCGATCCTTGTTACGGGCATAGATGCCTTCCAGCACAGGTATCGCACTGGCATAATCTTGTTGACGGATATAAGTCTGAGCCAAGGTCTCCATATAAATCTCGTTCTCAGGATTGAGAGCGGCAGCACGTTTCACGCACTCTATGGACTTCTCGGGATTCTTCAGGAGCGAGTAATACTGTCCGAGGAAGAAATAGACCTCAGGGGCATCAGGATTCAGTTCCTGACAATGACGCAACAGGTCGAAGGCGGCATCGTTGTTTCCCTTTTGCCGCTGAACCATCGCTTCCATAAAAAAATGGTCAAAAGACTTCAGCTCCTGAGCCTGAACCGTCAGACCCAACAGCATGACAATCATCAAAACCAACTTCCGCTGTACCATCTTACTTCACTCCGGTATGTCCATAACCACCTTCGCCACGCTCCGTCTCATCAAGCACCTCCACAGGCACGAACTGCCCCTGTTCATGACGGGCAATAACCATCTGGGCGATACGCTCACCATCTTCCACCACGAAATCCTCCTGTGACAGATTGATCAGCACGACACCAATCTCACCCCGATAGTCGGCATCAATAGTACCAGGGGTATTGAGCACCGTAATACCCTTCTTTAATGCCAGACCACTGCGGGGACGTACCTGAGCCTCATAACCTGCAGGCAGGGCGATATGCAGACCTGTTGGAATCAATCGGCGTTCTAACGGTTTCAACGTGATCGGTGCATCGATATTTGCACGCAGATCCATACCAGCACTCTGAGGCGTGGCATATTGCGGAAGGGGCTGATGCCCCTTATTAACAACTTGTATTTTGAGCATGAACTTAAAATTTCATTTTAATCACGTGCAAAGGTAGTACTTTTACGGCAGATAACGTAGAGTATAGGGATTATTTTTTCATTTTTTCGTTAATTTCTGCGAAATCTGCGGATTCTGCAGTTTATTTTCGTACCTTTGCACTTTGATTATGATGAATTGGCAACAACTAATCTCAAATAAGCGACTGGGGCAGGAGCACCGCCATCCAGAGCGCCACGATGACCGCACGGAGTTCAAACGCGATTATGACCGTCTGATCTTCTCGGCCCCTTTCCGTCGTCTGCAGAACAAGACGCAGGTGTTTCCTCTTCCTGGCAGCATCTTCGTACACAACCGTCTGACCCACTCCCTGGAGGTGGCCAGTGTAGGCATGTCGTTGGGTAACGATGTAGCACAACAGCTCACCCGACGTCACCCAGAACTGAAAGATACGCTCTTTCAAGAAATCGGACAGATTGTAGCCACAGCCTGTCTTGCTCACGACTTGGGCAACCCGCCTTTCGGTCATAGTGGAGAGAAGGCGATGCAGGCATATTTCCTCGAGGGGGCTGGCACAGAGCTGCAACGCGAAGTATCGCCTATATTCTGGAACGATCTCACCCATTTTGAGGGCAATGCCAACGCTTTCCGCATCCTCACCCATCAGTTCAAGGGGCGCCGGTCTGGCGGTTTCGTAATGACCTACTCCACCTTGGCAAGCATTGTGAAATATCCCTACTCTTCATCCGCTGCAGGAAAGAAAGGTAAGTTCGGTTTCTTCGACACAGAGAAGGACGGTTATCGCAGAATTGCCCAAGAGTTAGGTATCCCCTGCCTCTCCGAAGCAGGCGAACCGTTGAGGTATGCCCGTCACCCGCTGGTGTATCTCGTAGAAGCCGCTGACGACATCTGCTATGAGATCATGGACCTCGAAGATGCTCACAAGCTGAAGATCATCTCCCACGATGAAACCATGCAACTGCTCCTTGGCTTCTTTGATACCGAGAGTCAGCAGCATATCCTCCAACGTATCAAGGAAGAGGGTGTGACGGACAACAATGAAAAGGTGGTCTATCTTCGTGCCTGTGTCATCGGCAAACTCGAAAACGAGTGTGTCCATGTGTTCGTAGAGCACGAAGAGGAGATTCTCAACGGCACCTTCAAAGGGAGTCTCATCGAACAGATCAGTCCTGTGCAGCAGGAAGCCTACAAACGTTGTTGCAACCTCTCAACGAGCCGTATCTACAAGAGCCGTCCTGTGCTGGATGTGGAGCTGTCAGGTTATCAGATTATCCAGACGCTCATGCAGAAGTTCATCGGCGCCGCTGTACATCCTGAGCGTTTCTACTCGAAACACCTGATCAGTCGTGTATCGGGGCAATACGATATCGACGCCCCCGACCTAGAGACGCGTCTCATGGCTATCATCGACTATATCAGCGGCATGACGGATGTCTATGCCCTTGACATCTATCAGAAGATCAACGGCATCTCGTTGCCCATTGTATAAATCATTATGCATAACATGAAGAAACTATATATTGAAACGTATGGCTGCCAGATGAATGTGGCAGACTCCGAAGTCGTGGCCTCCGTCATGCAGATGGCTGGCTATGAGCCTACTGAGGAACTCAGTGAGGCAGATGCCGTATTCCTCAACACCTGTAGCGTGAGAGACAATGCGGAGCAGAAGATCTATCACCGTCTGGACGCCCTCGATGCAGAGCGTCGCAAGGGTCACCAGATGATCTTAGGTGTGCTTGGCTGTATGGCAGAACGTGCCCAACAAGATTTATTAGAAAACCACCATTGCGACCTCGTGGCAGGTCCTGACGCCTATCTGTCACTGCCCGACCTTGTGGCTCAGGCTGAACTGGGACATAAGGCCATGAACATCGATCTATCTACCACAGAGACCTACCGTGATGTGGTGCCCCAGCGCATTGGCTTGGGTCATAAGATCGGCGGCTTTGTGAGTATCATGCGTGGCTGTAATAACTTCTGCCACTACTGTATCGTGCCTTATACCAGAGGCAGGGAGCGCAGCCGTGACTTGGAGAGCATCCTTCGTGAAGTGAGAGATCTGCGCGACAAGGGATATAAAGAGGTAACCCTGCTGGGGCAGAATGTGAATAGCTATCATCTAGAAGGTCTAGATCATCTGGATTTCCCCAAGCTTTTGCAGAAAGTGGCTGAGGAGGCACCCACGATGCGCATCCGCTTCACCACCTCACATCCAAAGGATATGAGCGACGAGACGCTGCATGTGATAGCCGAGATGCCCAATGTGTGCAAGCATATCCATCTGCCCGTACAGAGCGGAAGCGACCGTATCCTGAAACTGATGAACCGCAAATATACCCGTGAGTGGTATCTGGACCGTGTGGCGGCCATCCGTCGCATCATCCCCGACTGCGGTCTCTCTACCGATATCTTTGTGGGCTACCACTCTGAGACAGAGGAGGATCACCAGTTGTCTTTGAGTCTGATGCGTGAGGTGGGCTATGACTCCGCCTTCATGTTCAAATACTCAGAGCGTCCTGGTACCTATGCCTCGAAACACCTGCCCGACGATGTGCCTGAGGAAGAGAAGATCCGTCGTCTGAATGAGCTGATTCAGTTGCAGACAGAGATGAGTGCCCTCCAAAACAAGAAGGATGAGGGCAAGGTGTTCGACGTACTCGTGGAGGGATTCTCGAAACGTTCAAGAGAGCAGCTCTGCGGAAGGACAGAACAAAACAAGATGGTGGTCTTCGACAAGGGCGGTCATCATATCGGTGAGACCGTCAAGGTCCGCATTACAGGCTCTACTAGTGCAACTTTGTTCGGTGAAGAAATATGAAAGAGAGTTGCACAAGATGCAGAAATAATGAGGCAAAGGTTTCTATATTTGATGAAGGTATATATACTGACGGTGGTGATTTTCATCACTGCAAAGTTGGTATTTATGCTGGTCAACTATGAGGGACATGCCTTTGATGTCGGTGATGTGTGCGACGTGGTTCTACATGGCCTGTCGCTCGACCTCTCCACCAGTCTCTACATTCTCATCCTGCCCTTCCTCATCACAATGGTCTCCCTCTGGTGGAACGACCGCAGGTTGCAAGCCTTCCTGCGTATCTATTATGCCGTCATCGCCACGATGCTGATGCTCACTTTCGTGGCGGATACCAGTCTCTATCCTTTCTGGGGGTTCAAACTCGATGTCAGCTGTTTGCAGTATCTGGAGACACCCTCAGAGGTCAAGGCCAGCGTATCAGGCTTCTATATGGCCGTCTGCATCGTCTTGCAGATCCTTGGTTCTTATGGTCTCTACCGTCTTTACAAAGCCATTTCCTTTTGGGCGAAGAACCCCAGCCGGCGTGAGGCAGCCACCGTCACCAACCTGCTGTTCATCCCCCTGATGATCATCGGCATCCGCGGCGGTCTCGACGAATCCACCACCAACATCGGACAGGTGTATTTCTCACAGGATCAGTTTCTGAACCACTCTGCAGTCAACCCGGTATTCAGTTTCCTGTCATCGTTTGAGAAGACGGATTCGCTGCCCACCACCACCGACCTGAAAGCTATTGGAACAAAATAAATGCTGAATTTCCTGGCTAAAAGCGTACAAAAATGCTCAATAATTCTATTAGGAACAAAATAAAGTGAAACTTTTGGGGGATAATTAAGATAAAATACTTACCTTTGCAGCAATGTATTATATTGTAGTATGAAAGATTTTATGCAAGTGTTGAGGCGGTTTGTGACGCCATACAAGAAATATGTGGCGCTTTCGATAGTTTTCAATATCCTGTCGGCTCTGCTCAATATTTTCTCTTTTGCAGCATTGATACCTATCTTGCAGATTTTGTTTAAGACGGGTGATCAAGTAATAGTTACCTCTTTGATGGAGTGGAGCGAGGGTAGTTTCAAGGATGTCCTTATCAACAACATCTACTATTACATCAATTATTTTATTTCAGATGTAGGATCAACCACGACATTATTATTTATAGGTATTTTTTTGATTCTTGCTACACTGCTGAAGACTTTTGCATATTTCCTTGCATCTTCCAGCGTGGTTCCTATCCGGACAGGTGTTGTTCGCGATATGCGCAACCAATTGTATAATAAGATAGTCAGTCTTCCTTTGGGTTTCTTTACCGAGGAGCGAAAGGGTGATATTATCGCCCGTATGACAGGTGACGTGCAAGAGGTTGAGACCAGCATTATGTCATCACTAGACCTGATGTTCAAGAATCCCATATTGATTATCTCTTATTTTACGACCTTGATAGTCATTTCCTGGCAACTCACCCTTTTCTCTGTGATTATTATTCCGCTCATAGGTTGGTTCATGGGTTGGATAGGCCGTAAATTAAAAGCACAAAGTATTAAAGCGCAGTCGTTATGGAGCGATACCATGAGTGTAGTTGACGAGACGCTTATCGGACTTCGCATCATTAAAGCATTCTGTGCTGAAGGCAAGATGCGTGATAAGTTTAATAACATCAACTCTACATACCGCAATGATATTATGCGCGTAAACATCCGTCAAAATATCGGGCATCCTCTATCTGAGTTTTTGGGCACTTGTATGATAGTCATCGTTTTGTGGTTTGGCGGGATATTGGTATTGAATAATCAGAGTCTTTCCGGTCCAACTTTTATCTATTATATGGTAATACTCTATAGTATTATCAACCCACTGAAAGAAGTGTCCAAGGTCGGTTATAATATCCCCAAGGGACTTGCGTCAATGGAGCGTATTGACAAGATTCTGTTGGCAGAGAACACGATTAAAGAACCTGAGCATCCTAAACATCTGGCTTCTTTCGAACACCAGATAGAGTTCCGTGATGTATCCTTCCGATACGGAGAGACTTGGATACTTCGCCATATCAATCTGATCATTCCTAAAGGAAAGACCATCGCTATCGTGGGCCAGTCTGGTTCAGGTAAATCGACAATGGTTGATTTGATTCCTCGCTATTATGATGTGCAGGAAGGCGAAGTACTCATCGATGGCATCAACGTGAAGGACTTGGGTATTCAAGACCTGCGCCAGCTGATAGGTAATGTGAATCAGGAGGCCATCCTGTTTAACGACTCCTTCAAGAACAATATCTCCTTCGGTGTGGAGAGTGCCACTGACGAGCAGATAGCCGAGGCTGCCAAGATAGCCAATGCCTATGATTTCATTATGCAGAGCGAACACCAGTTCGAAACCAACATCGGAGATCGTGGCGGACGTCTCTCTGGCGGTCAGCGTCAGCGTGTCAGCATAGCCCGAGCTATCCTGAAAAATCCTCCTATTTTGATTCTTGACGAGGCAACTTCAGCTCTCGATACAGAGAGTGAGCGTCTTGTCCAAGACGCTCTGGAGCGACTGATGAAGACTCGCACCACTGTTGCCATTGCTCATCGTCTCTCTACCATTAAGAATGCTGATGAGATCTGTGTGCTGCACGAAGGTCAGATCGTGGAGCGTGGTACTCATGATGAACTGCTGAACACTGAAGGCTATTATAAGAAGTTGAATGACATGCAGAGCTTATGAGGCAGAGAGCGTTATACCTGTTGAAATTTTATGTGGCAACCCTCTTGTTCTTTGTGGCTGCCAAGATAGGGTTTATGCTCTATCAGCATGGAGGGCATAACTTTACCTTCACAGACATGCTGCAAGTAATAGGGCATGGTCTCTCGTTAGACCTGAGCACATCACTCTATATCATCGCCGTCCCTTTTCTTTTGGTGGCGGCATCCTTATGGCTACGAATTCCCAAATGGTGCTTCCGCATCTACTATGCTTTCGCGGCCGTTCTGCTATCTTTAGCTTTCGTTGCCGACACGAGTCTCTATGAGTTCTGGCAGTTTAAGTTAGACGCCTCCTGCCTCTCCTATCTGGAAACACCTACCGAGGCGATGGCAAGTGTCAGCACAGGCTATATACTCCTTCGCCTCTTATGTCTCATGATCCTAGTTGGAGGCATCTATTGGGTCTATGATAAGCTGACACCACCATTCCAACGACTGGCATCCAAAATCCAGAAGTTTTCAGCCTCCCTCGCAACCCTGTTGCTGATTCCGCTGATTATTATTGGCATCAGAGGCGGGTTGGACGAATCGACAACAAATATCGGACAGGTCTATTATTCGCAGAACCAGTTTTTGAATCATTCAGCGGTAAATCCTGTATTCTCCTTCTTTGCCTCTTTTGAGAAGACGGCGACCAACAATGTGACCTATCACTTCATGGAAGATAAGGCGTGCGAACTGATCGTCAGCGAACTGTACAATACGAAGAGTGTAGGTATAGATACATTATTGACTACTCAACAGCCCAATATCATTGTTATTCTTCTAGAGAGCTGCGGAGGTCAGTTTACAGAGATTAGTGGCAGGACAGATATTACCCCAAATCTGAACCGTCTTGCCCACGAGGGCATCTATTTCACTAATTGCTATGCCAACTCATGGCGTACGGACCGAGGCACATTATGTACTTGGAGCGGCTATCCATCTTTCCCTACCATGTCAGTGATGAAGATGCCCTCTAAATCACGTTCGCTGCCTAACATAGCCCGCACCTTACAACAAGAGCGGGGTTATAGCACCCATTATCTCTATGGTGGCGACATCAACTTCACCAATATGCGCAGCTATCTCGTCTCTGGCGGCTTTAGCGACCTGACATGGAAAGACGACTATACGAAGGAAGAGCAGGCTTCTGCCAAGTGGGGTGTTCGTGATGACATTACCTTCCAAACACTCACAGAGTTGGCCCAAACCATAAGACAGCCCTTCTTGATTGGCTATTCTACACTGAGCAGCCATGTGCCCTGGGATGTTCCTATCCACCATTTCGATGACGAGGTACTCAATGCCTTCTACTACCTTGACCAGTGTGTAGGAAACTTCATACAGCAGCTTCGCCAGTCAGACTTGTGGGATAATACACTGGTAATCATGTTACCTGACCACGGTATTGTGTATGCTGATCTTGACGAGTCAAATCCCCTATTGAACCACATCCCAATGCTGTGGGTAGGTGGTGCTGTCAAACAACCTCGCCGCATTGAACAGATATGCAACCAAACAGATCTGCCTGCTACCCTGTTGGGCCAATTGGGTATCTCTCATGAAGAATATACTTTCAGCCGCGACGTGCTAAGCGTTACTTATAAGAACCCTTTCGCTATCCACACCTATGACGACGGCTATACGATGATTGACAGTGCAAGCTTTGTCAACTACGACTTTATAAGCAATCGCGTGGTATCGAATTATGGCAAGGACCGTGACAAACTTATTCTACGAGCCAAGGCTATTTTGCAGGCTGCTTCAAAAGACCTAAACAAACGATGATACGAAAGTTACTAAATAAGCCATATTCCCCTTTGCTGGCAGTCCTTTGGAACCTGCTACTGGCCTATGTAGTTTACCAAATTGCACGTCTGACCTATTATTTCGAGAATACCGACTACCTGAATTATACCTTAGATGTTTGGCGTGGAGGTTTGTTATTCGACACATCAGCCATTCTCTATACCAATGCACTATATATTGTGCTGATGCTTCTTCCCTTACATTGGAAAGAGTGTACCATCTATCATCAATGCTGCAAGTGGCTTTTTGTCTTGGTCAATAGTCTTGCCTTGGCCATTAATTTTATGGACGCAGTCTACTTCCGTTACACCATGCGACGTACAACGACTACCGTCCTTGAGGAATTCTCCAATGAAGGCAATTTGGGCAATATCATAGGTACGGAATTCTTAAACCATTGGTATCTGGTATTGCTTTTTGCATTAGTGGTATTCCTTCTTTGGCGCTGCTATGCGAGACCCTCTATCAATAGCCATTCGTTGAAGTGGTGGCGCTACGATGTGGTTTGCTTGCTGTCGTTACTGCTTTTTGCCCCCTTCTGCGTAGCGGGAATGCGAGGCGGCTTTACAACAGCCGTTCGTCCTATCACCATCTCGAATGCAAATCAGTATGCCAGTCGACCTGTTGATGCGGCTTTGGCATTAAATACGCCTTTTGCCCTGATTCGCTCCATCGGCAAGAATGTTTTTGTGGTCCCCTAACGACAGCGTATCGATGGTGAAGAAAAATGTGGTGGTGCTGATTGTGGAAAGTTTCGGACGCGAGTACATAGGTGCTTTGAATAAAGATTTAGAGGGGGGAAAATACAAAGGCTATACACCTTATGTAGATGCTTTCATTGACAAGAGCACGACTTTTCGGTATAGTTTCTGCAACGGCCGTAAGAGCATAGACGGGATGCCCAGCATCCTCTCGTGCATTCCGATGTTCGTCGAACCGTTTATCCTCACTCCGTCTTCCATGAACGATTATACAGGATTGGCAGGCATTTTGGGACAAGAAGGGTATGAAACGGCCTTTTTCCATGGTGCTCAGAATGGCTCAATGGGTTTTCAGGCTTTTGCCCAAAAGACAGGTTTCCAGCATTATTTTGGTCGAACGGAATATGAGGCTGCCAAGGGTACCAACGATTTTGACGGTACTTGGGCCATTTGGGATGAACCTTTCTTACAGTATTATGCTGAGGAGATGGGCAAGATGAAGCAACCCTTTATGACGGCTGTCTTTACTGCATCCAGTCATCATCCTTTCGTCATTCCTGAGCAATACAAGGAGCAATTTCCTGAAGGGAAACTTGAAATACATAAGTGCATCCGTTATACCGATATGGCAATAGGCAAGTTCTTCGAAACCGCCAGCAAGCAACCTTGGTTCGAGAACACCATCTTCGTACTGACTAGTGATCATACCAATGGAAGTGATCATGATTACTACCAAACTGATTTGGGAGGTTTCTGTTCACCTATTATAATATATGAGCCCAGCCATCCGAAAGGACAGATGATAGACAAAATAGCCCAGCAGATCGACATTCTGCCTACCATACTAGGCATGCTTGGCTATCAGAAGCCTTATTTCGGTTTTGGTATCGATTTGCTGAATACCCCTTCTGAAGATACTTGGGCTGTCAATTATCTAAGTGGTATTTATCAGTATATAAAGCATGGATATGTACTCCAGTTTGACGGACAGAAAACCAAAGCTGTTTATTCGTTACAGGATTCACTGATGCAACACAACTTAGTGGGTAAGGTTAAGGAACAAGGACAGATGGAGCAAGAACTGAAGGCAATCATTCAGCAGTATATGGAACGAATGACTCAGAATCGGCTAAAGCCTTAAATGAGAGAAAACAAGTTCGTTTATTTATCCTATTTGGCAACGACCTTGCCGTCAACTACCTTGAAGCGTTCGTTGAATTCTTTTCGCGTACGGCTCCATCGATTATGACTCCACAACCAGAACTCTGGCGCACGAAGAATACTCTGTTCAAGATGCTGGTAATAGATGTCAGTCACCTCAAACTCTTTCATCTTCTGCGGTTCACGGGTAATCAGCTTAAACTCTGCCTCGTAGTAGCCCCGTCGGACGCATCGCACATCCATATAAAATACGGCATGGTTCACCTTGCGCGCTATGCGCTCCGTGCCCGTCAGCACAGGGGTGTCGTGATGCAGGAAGTTCACCCAATGGTGAATATTATGCCAATTGGGTTTCTGGTCAGAGATATAGCCAATAACTACAGGCTGGTGTGCCTGACGGAATTCCAGAATCTTGCGCAGCGTGTCCTGCATAGGGATGCAGACGGCTCCTAACCGTTGGCGAAGACGGAGAAACAACTGGTCAAAATCCTTGTTCTCAATAGGGTGGTAAATCTGTCCGCATTGTGCCTTCGGTGTTACCCACAGGGGCAGAGAGGTGATCCATTCCCAATTGCAATAATGACCCAGATAGACAGCACACGATTGTCCCTCTTCCACACACTGGTTCACCGCCTCTGTACCTTTGAACACCAGCCGACGTTTAATCTCTTCGGGACTGATGGTAAGCAGCTTGATACTTTCGACCAGATAATCACAGAAGAATCGGTAGTAGGCTCGCTCTATCCGACGCAACTGAGCTTCGCTTTTCTCAGGGAAAGAGGTAGCCAGATTACGGCGTACCACCTTTAAACGATAGCGGAACACATAGCGAAGCAAAAAGTACAACAGCGTGGATATGAAATAGTGGACTCTCAGTGGCAGCAGTGAGAGGGTGTAGAAGATTGCGAAGAAAAAATAAAATAGGAGTTTCATTCGTACGACGTCATTATTGCGGTTACAAAGGTAATTATTTCGTGGCTATTAAGCAAATAATTAGGCTTTTTTTTGTCGAATTGACAGAAAAACACTATTTTTGCAGATGATATGCAAAAGCGAAAGATTTATTATATGCTACATAGTGGCAAGAACAGCCATGTGGCATACTATCTCAAAAACTATTTGAGACAGTGTGTACCTGCTGTCTTCTATCGCTTGCGGCTCGAGGGGGAGTTGCGGAAACTCAACAACCTTCCCGATCGAGACCAATTGCTGAAACGCGTTAACTACTACTGTAAACTAACACCAGAGAGTCCTATTGACCATAAGCTGTGGGATCAGTCGGCTGTGAGCATCGCCAACCAGCCTAAGTTACGAAAGAAGATGTACTATTTTGACGCTATGGAGATAGCCCGCTATTTCGACCCCAACTTGCGCTGGGTACTGAAATGGGGAGATATAGTTGACCTCCAGCCTGTTCCGAGTATACTCAAGAGCCGTCCCCTGGGTGACAACAATCAGAATTCTGTGTTGATGAAGTTGGTCAAGGTGCGTCATTTCCTATTCGTAAATGACAAGAAAGCATGGCGTGACAAAAAAGATGTGGCAGTATTCAGAGGCGATATTGGCAGCAAAGCTGCTGGCGATGACAAGCCCAACCGTCGCGTATTCATGAATCGCTGGCTCGGCCATCCGATGGTGGATGCTGCATCAACCGACTGCGTGGAGGATCATCCGGAATGGCAGCGAGAGAAGATGACCATTGGCGAGCATCTCGACTACAAGTTTATCATGTCACTGGAAGGAAACGATGTGGCCTCAAATCTAAAATGGATTATGTCGTCGAACTCCATTGCAGTGACGCCTCGTCTGACTTGCGAGACGTGGTTTATGGAGGGGACACTGATTCCCAACTATCATTATATAGAGGTGAAGGATGACTTCTCCAACCTACAGGAAAGGCTGCAATACTATATAGACCATCCTGATGAGGCAGAGGCTATCATCCGTCATGCACATGAACATGTGGCACAATTCCGTGATGCAAAGCGCGAAAAGCTGGTTTCGCTTTTGGTATTGAAAAAGTATTTTGAAATGACTCAAAAAATGTTAGGCCTATGATGTTCGCCCGCGATAAGAGTCAGATGTGCAACAATTTGTTGCAGTATGCCCATGTCTATGCATGGGGCAGAGAGCATGGAAGGAAAGTTATCTCCATGCGCTTCAGTTATAAATATCAGTATTTCAAGATATGCCACACATCACTGACAGGCTTTGGCTGGTATCTCTTGGCGAAATACATGGCAGCACTAAAGTTGTTGCCAACAGCCAGTTTTAAGTATCGCGACTGCAACCGTGAGGCATTGGAGCACAAAATGCTCAAGCACAGGCATATCGTGGTGAGTGGCTGGTTTGCCCGTTGGTACGACCTGTTCCTGAAATATCGGGATGAGATATGCGACCTCTTTACATTGGATGAACAATATACGGCACCTGTCAAGGCAAAGATGCAAGAAGCAGAAGCCCCCTCTTCTCTCACCTCTCCCCTTCCACCTCTTCGCCTTGGTGTCCACATCCGTCGTGGCGACTATGCACAGTGGCGTAACGGACAGTATTTCTTCGATGATGCGGTATATGCAGCATATATTAACAAGTTTGCAGAGATGCATCCAGACAAGACTATTCATGTCTATCTCTCGACGAATGACAGTCAGGTAACAGCTGATGCTTACCAGCAGCTATGCCCCAAGGTGGCAGTGCATCATCTGCAGGGCAGTGCGCCAGAGGATTTGTTCATGCTTTCCGAGTGCGACTACGTGATTGGTCCTCCAAGCACATTCTCTTTGGTGGCAGCGATGTATCGTGACATTCCCCTTTATCGCATGGATACTGCCGATGCAGCGCAGATGACGGAGGAGGGTTTCAAACTATTTGCTTATTGGTTTCAGAATATGGTTTGATTAAAAGATGGCATAAATATGATAATCACAAAAACACCATTCCGGATGTCTTTCTTTGGCGGGGGTACGGATATCCCGTCTTTCTTCAATGAATATGGCGGTGCTGTCATATCTACGACCTTCGACAAGTACTGCTATGTCAATGTGAGACACCTACCCCCATTCATGCCTTACTATTCGGAATTAGTATATAGTAAATTCGAACGAGTGAATGCTATTGATGAGATAGAACATCCTGCCATTCGAGAAGCCATGCGGATGTTAGACATTCACGAAATTCGTCTTACTTATGAAGGCGACTTGCCAGCAAGGACAGGCCTGGGAACGAGCAGCACTTTTGCAGTAGGAATGCTCAATGCCTTCTACGCCCTGAAGGGGAAATATGTCAGTAAAAGGAAACTGGCGGAAGATGCCATTCACCTGGAGAGGGAGCTATGTAACGAGTCTGGTGGCTGGCAAGACCAGATTGCTGCAGCTTATGGGGGATTGAATAGGATTGACTTTAGTGAAAACGAATTCAAGGTAACCCCCATCATTATACATCCAGACAAGAAGAAGCTTCTGGATGATAATCTGATGCTCTTCTTTACTGGTGTTTCCCGTTTCTCTGCCGAGATACAAAACGACACCTTAAGCCATCAGCAAGACAAAAAGGCACAACTGAAAGAGATGCTCAGCCTGGTATCTGATGCACAGGCCATCCTGGAAGACAAGCATGCAGATATCAATGATTTTGGAAGATTGCTGGATCACACATGGAATTTAAAACGAAAAACAGGAGGTTTGATCAGCAACAACGCGATAGACGACTTGTATCAGAAGGGGCTAAAGGCTGGTGCTTTGGGAGGCAAGCTATTGGGTGCTGGCGGAGGTGGTTTCCTGCTCTTCTATGTAGAAAAGGAAAAACAGCAGCAGGTACTTGAGGCATTGGATAGTTTAATGCATGTTCCATTCTGCTTCGAGAATGAAGGATCCACCGTGATTCACTATAACCCCATTGTATATATACCAAGAAAAGAAATTAAAATTTAACGGATATGAGTTATATTGTTACTGGCGGAGCTGGTTTCGTAGGCTCCAACATGGTAAGAAAGCTAAATGAGAAAGGCATCAGCGATGTCGTTATTATAGACAATTATGAAGAAGCGAAAATGCCTAATCTGGTGGGACTGCAGTTTATCGACTATATTGACTTCTTCAATGGCTTAGCCAGTGTCAAGGAGAGTCTGGAAGCAATAGACAACATACAAGGAATCTTTCATATTGGCGCCAACGCCGACGTGCTGGAGAATGATTCGAAGGTCATGATGGTGATGAACTATGAGTTCTCCAAGCTCTATTGTGACTTTGCTGTCCGTCATCAGGTTCCGTTCATCTATGCCTCTTCATCGGCAGTCTATGGTAACAACCCACACCAGGGAGGAGGGCTCGACCATCTGCTGCCTCATAACATCTACGCATGGTCGAAATGGCTCTTTGATAAATACACTGACGGCAATAAAGTCAGATTTCAGAACAACAAGATCATTGGATTCCGGTTCTTCAATGTATTTGGATGGGGAGAGTTCCATAAAGGAAAGAATGCCAATATCGTATATCGCTTCTACAGGATGATGCAAGATAAGGGATGCATTGATCTGTTCAAAGATGAGATCGTCCGCGACCATGTCTATGTCGATGACGTTGCCGAGGTGATGTATAATGCAATGATGTATAACCATTTTGAAAACGGCATCTATAATCTTGGCGGGAATCATCCTATCTCTCATCGTCGTGTGGCAGACATCGTTATAGAAACATTAATAGAGGAAGGAGTGGTTGCGCCCAAGGACACTTCTGAGTATATCAGGATGATAGACATGCCACAGGAATTACGTGAAAAGTTCCAGTTCCATACTTTTGCCGAAGGACAGTTAAATCTGATATCCGAGATAACCAAAGGCAATGAGGTGAAAATGAAAAAGTATATCCAGCAGCTGATTCAAAAAGACAAATAACGCGATATGGAGGGAAGACAAGAGCATCTCTTTGATTTGCTAATTGAAAGGTATCCACAATTATCAGTCTGTGGCGAGAGCATCAGACAGGCATACGACTTGATAGAAGCAGCCTACCAGAATGGCAGAAAACTTCTGGTATCTGGAAACGGCGGCTCTGCATCAGACTCAGAACATATTGTTGGTGAGTTGATGAAGGAGTTCAGGTTGAAGAGAAAAATCTATGCCAACCAGGTAGAAGAGCTGAAAAGAATCGACCAGGAAATGGGTACAGTGCTGGCTGAGAATTTACAAGGTGCCCTGCCTGCCATTTCCCTTACAGGACACTCCTCGCTCACTACTGCCTTTATGAACGACTCTTTGCCCGAACTGGTCTTCGCTCAGCAAATCAATGGTTACGGGAAACCTGGAGATATCTATCTGGGAATCTCTACGTCAGGCAACAGCAAGAATATTCTCTATGCGGCGATTACAGCCAAGGCAAGAGGACTTAAAGTGATAGGTCTTACTGGTATGCACAGAAGCCGACTGATGGACTTTGCCGATGTTTGTATTTGCGTTCCTGAGACAGAGACATATAAGGTTCAGGAACTCCATCTGCCTGTTTATCATTGTCTTTGTATGATGTTGGAAGATAAGTTCTTTGATGGCGTATGAAAGTAGTGATTATGGCAGGAGGAAAGGGCACACGTATTGCCAGTGTCAACAGCAATGTGCCCAAGCCGATGATAGAAATTGGCGGAAAACCTATATTGCAATGGCAGATAGAAAATCTGAAAGCTTGTGGGCTTACAGACATTATTCTTGTTGTCGGCTATATGGGCAAGGTCATTCAGGACTATTTCAAGGACGGTACGTCTTTTGGTGTACATATCAGCTATTTTGTAGAGTCCACTCCGTTAGGCACTGCTGGTGCACTGTTTAAGATGTCCCAACTGACGGATGATTTCCTACTGATGTGCGGGGATGTTATCCTCGACGTAGATTTCAACCGCTTCATAGCATTCCATCATAAGAACAAGGCCTGGGCTAGTTTAATGACACACCCCAACGGGCACCCCTATGACAGTTCCCTTCTTGTCACCAAGGTGCTTTCTCCACAGGAATTAGGTGGACTTCCTATAGATACCCATTGTGTAGTGCAGTGGATGAATAAGGAAGACGAACGGTCTTACTATAAGAACCGTGTCAATGCCGGCATTGAAATCATTTCTCCTGCCCTACTGCAGGAAACGATGAGAAACTATGTTCCTCGCCATCCAGAAAATCCCGATAAGATAGATCTTGACAGGGATGTCTTAAAACCTAACATCCAGAGTGGGCGAATCTTTGCATACGACACACCAGAGTATATCAAGGACATGGGTACTCCCGACCGCTATTATGAAGTGGAAAGCGATATACTGAGTGGGAAAGTGAAAGCCCGCAACTTGATAAACAAGCAGAAAGCAGTATTCCTGGATCGTGACGGTACGATTAATCAGTATGTTGGGTTCCTGACTAAACCAGAACAATTTGAACTGATACCAGAGGTGCCAGCTGCCATCAAGCTCATCAACAAGTCTGGCTATCTGGCTATAGTTGTCACCAATCAGCCTGTCATTGCACGTGGTGATTGCACTTGGGAAGGTTTGCAGATGATCCATGATAAGATGGAGACTGAGTTGGGTAAGGCTGGTGCCTTTTTAGATGGTATCTATGTATGCCCTCATCATCCGGATAAGGGGTTTGAGGGCGAACGACCAGAATATAAGGTTGCTTGTGACTGTCGGAAGCCAAGCCCCGGATTGATTCTAAGGGCAGCTCAGGATTTCAATATCGACTTATCACAATCCATCATGATAGGTGATAGTGATAATGATATAGAAGCAGGCCGTCAAGCAGGCTTACGCGATTGCATAAAAGTCGAGAGAAACGTTGCTGGTGCTTTGGCTAAGGCATTGTCGGAAAGTATTTAATATTTAATAAACATAGTATGTCACAAATACGTAAGATTCGATATCGTTTGTTTGCATGGCGATGGTTTCCAGAGCTAAAACCTGCTCAAGAGCCCATTGATGTAGTAATTCCCTTGGTGGCCAAGGATCTACGCATATTTCCTCTCTGCCTTGAGGGTATCCGCAACTGTGTGCCACATCCCATAAAGGATATTTATATTGTAGCTCCACCACAAGATGAGGTTATTCAGTTTTGCAAACAGAATGGACTTGTCTTTGTCGATGAGAGCTCAGTCTTTGGTTTTAATCCAAAGGAAATCAATCTTAAGATCAAATGGTCTGACGGTACTGTGAGGGATCGAAGCGGATGGTTCTTTCAGCAATTGCTCAAACTGAGTGGAAAAGTTGGAACCTGTCGTTATTATCTTTGCGTCGATGCTGACCATGTGCTCATTCGTCCACATGTGTTCCTTACGGAAGATTATAAGACGGTATTCTACATGACCTATGAATATCATCAGCCCATCATAGACCATCTGCATCGTTTCCTGCCAAATCTCACCTTGGACAACCTCTCCTATGTTGACCATAAGATGTTGTTTGACAAGGAACAGCTCAAGAAGCTGCAAGAAACTATCACCCAACAAACAGGTAAGCCTTGGCTGGAAGCGGCTATCGAGAGCTATGACCGCAGTCTGTCAACACCCTCAGCATTCTCTGAGTTTGAGATGTATGGCAATTTCGTGCAGGATAAAATCAGACGCCCTTGGCTCCAGAAGGCATTACGTTATAGTAAACTGGCAGACTACGAGACGCTCCGTAAGAAGTGGAGTGGTTCGCGCTGGTCACTCACCTTTCCTGAATACATGAACAAGTAGGTTATCTTGCGTCCATCACTAATCTGAAGCCCACTTCCATGCGGCGGCGGCGCTGGTCATACATAAAACGGTTGGTGATACGGCTATAACGTGCATCACAGTCGTAGGAGCCTCCTCGGATGACATGGAAACTGCTAGAGGGTTTACTGGTAGGTGTCTTGCGATACCAGTCCTCACAGAATTCCCACACGTTACCCGACATATCATAGAGTCCAAGCTCGTTAGGCTTAAGTTGCCCAACGGGTTTATGATGGTCATCAAAACTGTATGTCAGCGTATAAGCTACCTCGTCAGGATTGTTACTACCTGCATAGAGATAGCCTTTTGACTGGCGCCCTCCCTTGGCAGCATACTCCCATTCTGCCTCTGTAGGCAAACGGAAATGACGGCCAGTCTTCTGGCTGAGTTTGGCAATAAACTCCTTACACTGGTCATAGGTGACATACTCAACTGGCATCTTGGCACCCTTTTGCTTGGAGCGGTTCTTTGGCATAACGAGTTCCCATAGCTCTTGTGTAACTTCTGTTTCACCAATCCAGTAGTCGTTCAGCTTCACCGGGTGTCTCACCTCATCAGCATCTGCCAGCGTATCACCAGGCAGTGCTCCCATGGTGAAGGTTCCTCCCTGCACATACCTCATCTTGAAAGTGACCCCATTAATATAAAAGGTACGCGTCATGGGGCGTTTGTGCTGTGCGCTGCCTCCTAATGGCAGCAGAAGCATTAACAAGGGTAAAAGGATTCTCAGATTTAACCTCTCATTTCTTACCTCTACCCTCTCACTTCTCTCCTCGCCAGACAGGCCTACAGCCCACCAGATCATGCGTAGCCAGCAGAAGAAGTAGGTATAAACATCCAGCCAGAATGTACGATGAACGAAGTTATGCAGCCAGGCAGGACAAAGTACGTCTGTGGGGAGGATGCAGAAATTGACTACCAGCGACCAGAACAGTGTCCAGTCTATCCAGTTGCGCTTGGGCTGCAGCCAGAATGCCATCGCATAGAAAGGGAAAGTGATGATATAGGTGTGAGTCTCCGGGCAGTCGCTGAAGAGTATCATGAATCCAGTCAGTACACCTAAAGCCCGTACGCGGAAACGGAAATCGCTCCACCTTTTATAACGCCAGAAGAATAGTGCTGCCAACGTCGCAAATACCACTATCTGCACCATACGATAGTTGGGCAGCAAGAAGGGCTTGAGTCCTCGTGCGAAGAGGATTCCTGTGAAATCAGAGTCGCTGTGATGAGCGGCTATCATGTCGAACATCTGCTGATAGAGCACGAAAACATTGTCGAAGTTGGTGTTAACAGCTGGCAATAGCAGGAAGAAGGTTCCACAAAGGATAGCATAGCCGAAGTTACGCCATACTTTGGGATAGCACAAAAGGATGGCAAGCTCAGCAGCTCCATAAATCTTCGTTGTGGCTGAGAGCATAATGAGGAAAACCGCCCAGAAGCCCTTACCTCGCTCCAACAGGATGAAGGCAAATATATAGATGTAGCTTACAATGATGTTATGCTGATAGCAGAATACGGTCTGCATCACTACTGATAGCAGGAATACGAAGATATACAGCTTGAATTTCTCAAGTTGCTGCGGCAACCATTTGATGGCAAGTGAAAACAACGTGTAGTTACCGATGTTCCACACGTAAGGGCCCAACCACCACGGCAGGTAGAAGATTGGAGCGAAGATGACGCTGAACACAGGTGAGTAGAGAAAGTAAATCTGATGTGCCTGTGCGTATTCCAGATTATAAGGTGATAGTCCTTCCCAGAACATACGGGTTGAGTCCTGATAATCAAAGTAGTTGGTATTTCTTCCTCGGAACACTTCCACAGAGGTGGCTATAAGGACTATAATCAATCCTAAGCCCCACCAGAAATACTTGTTGGAGAAAATTTTCTTATTCATTCGAAATTCAGTTTTTCGTCAATGATATAGGAGGGACGATGCTTCACCTCGTCGAAGATATTGCCCACATAGACTGCAACCACACCGATGACCGTTACGAGAATTCCTGCGATAAACCACATAGAGACGAACAGTGTCACCCATCCGCTGACATCAATACCCATCACCAATGTCTTTATGACGAGGAACAAGGCAAGAAGAATGGCAAGGAAAGTGATAACGACTCCGAAATAGACGATCAGTCGTAAGGACTTAGTGCTGAACGATACTGCTGTCGTTACGGCAAGGTCAATGCGTTTACGCATGGAGTAAGATGACTCCTTGCCGTCAGTCCGCTCGTCATGGTTCACAAGAATTTTAGCCGTCTTGAAACCCACCCACTGGTTCATCAGGGGGTAATAACGGCGATAGTCGCCCATCTGTGCCATCGCGTCAACCACCTTTCGCCGATAGATAGCGAACTCAGCAAGTGACTCGTCCTGCCTGGTATCCGTCAGAAATCCCATCAGCTTGTTAAAGAGATGCGAACCTTGAGTCATGAAGAAATTATCAGGACGGTTCTGCCTGCTGGCAAACACAATGTCGTACCCCTCCTGTATCTTCACATAGAGATCTTTGATTTGGGCTGGCGGATTCTGCAAGTCACAGTCTAAGGTCACTACATAGTTACCTGTCGAAAGGTCAAAGCCGGCGTTCAACGCATACTGCTGTCCGAAGTTACGACTTAAGAATACCCCCTTCACCCGCTTGTTCTTCTGGCAGATCTCCGTGATAATCTCGCGACTATTATCGGGACTATGATCTTCTACTAAGATTATCTCATAATCGGGCGTCAACTTACTAACCGTCTCCTCTATCTGCCTCACTAATTCGTGCAAAAGGGTTGGAGCACCATATACAGGACTGATAACTGATATTTCCATATGTTTTGCTTTTGAGTGCAAAAGTACATCATTTTTTTAAAAAAAGAGCAGACGATGAGGTAAAAAAATGAAATAATATGTGTATCTTTGCACGCAGTATGAAGAAAATAGCCGATTTTTTAGCAAAACCGTTCTTCCACGACTATCGTACCTTATTCGGTTTGTGGATACTGCTGCCCATCATCATGTGGCTGGCCAAGATGACACGTGCCAACAACTACCTCATCTACCGAGGATCGTTCTGGAATGCAGTGAGAGGCTGGAACCTCTATCTGCCTAATCCAGAGGAGTATGGCGACTCCCACCACTATGGTCCGCTGTTCTCATTGCTCTTTGCCCCCTTTGCTATCGGCCCGAAGTGGATCGGACTGCTCTTATGGGGCTTGGCTTTAACGCTGTTTCTCTATTGGGCTATCCGTAAGTCACAGTTTACGAAATACCAACAGATATTCATCCTGTGGTTCTGTGCCCATGAGATGCTGACGGCGCTCTTCATGCAGCAGTTCAACATTGCCATTGCTGCCACTATCCTACTGGCTTACTATTTCATCGAAAAGGAAAAGGACTTCTGGGCAGCATGCTTCATCATGCTGGGCACCTTTGTAAAGGCATACAGTATTGTGGGGCTGGCTTTCTTTTTCTTCTCCAAGCACAAAGGGAAACTGATAGGTTCACTGGCTTTCTGGGCTCTGGTGTATTTCCTGCTACCCATGCCATTCTTTCATGGTTGGGACTACATCGTCAGCCAGTATCACGAGTGGTATCTCTCGCTGGTGCAAAAGAACGACTTGAATGCAGGGTCAATCATGCAGAACATCTCACTTTTGGGTATGGTACATCGTGTGACAGGTTGGCAGTTCAACAACCTGTGGCTCATCATCCCTGGTATGCTATTGTTTGCGGTGCCTTATCTGCGCATAGGGCAATATAAGAATGTGGCATTCCGGCAGACGCTGTTGGCTTCAGTGATGATGTTTATCATCCTGTTTTCTACCGGCAGTGAGTCAAGCGGCTATATCACTCCCTTTATCGGGATCGTCATCTGGTACACAGCAGCTCCTTGGCAGCGCACAAGATGGGACATATTCCTGCTGGTGTTCGCTTTTATCTTGTCGAGCATGTCACCCAGCGACCTCTTCCCTGCCTACCTTCGTAAGGAGTTTGTTCAGCCATATGCCTTGAAGGCACTACCTGTCACCGTCATCTGGCTAAAGCTGTGCTACGAAATGATCACACGTGACTATTCAAGAACGGTGTGATAACTTACGAAGAATGAGTTTCACGATTTTATCTATCTCCTCGTCTTTCAGCTCATAGTACAGAGGCAGACGCACCAACGTATCAGCATATCTGTCGCAGTTAGACAACTGGCGTCCATCGTGCTTGTCCTCATAATATTTGCTGGAATGTAAAGGCAAATAGTGGAATGTGGTCTGCACACCATTATTCTTCAAGTAGTTCATCAGCTCTGTTCGCGCCTTGAGCGATGGACAGAGGATGTAGTACATGTGATAGTTGTTGGTGGCATAATCAGGTAATTCCGGCAGACAGTACCCTTCGGGCAGATGACCGCGAAGTGCCTGATCGTAACGCTCCCAGATATGACGGCGCTGTCCTTGAATGTCGTCTAACTGTTCTAACTGTGCCCAGAGGAAGGCTGCATTAAACTCAGAAGGAAGGAAGGAAGAACCAATGTCGCACCAACCATACTTGTTGACCATACCACGATAGAACTCAGCACGGTTGGTACCCTTCTCCCATATAATCTCCGAACGACGGACAAAGCGCTCGTCATTCACAACTAACATACCGCCTTCACCGCAATTGATGTTCTTGGTTTCATGGAATGAGAAAGCTGCCAGATGGCCGATACCTCCCAACGGGCGTTCATGATAGAACGAATCGATAGAATGGGCTGCATCCTCGACTACCAGCAGGTGATGCTTCTCAGCCAGAGCCATAATAGCATCCATATCACAGGCGACACCTGCATAGTGAACCACCACGATGACACGCGTCTTCTCGTTGATCAGTGGTTCAATAGCCTCCACAGTGATGTTAGGATTATCCTTTCCGCTATCGGCAAAGCGGATAAAGGCACCCTCACGCAGGAAGGCAATAGCCGATGAGACAAAGGTGTAAGACGGTACAATCACCTCGTCTCCAGGTTTCAGCTCACAGAGCATGGCACACATCTCAAGGGCATCAGTACCCGATGTAGTAAGCAGACACTTGCGGAAACCATAGCGTTTCTCAAAAAAACCATGACATAACTTTGTGAACTGTCCGTTGCCAGACATTGTCGTTGACTGGCATACCTCTTGGATATAACTCTGCTCACGTCCAGAGCAATATGGTTTATTGAATGGAATCATTACTGATTTGTTTTTTGTTTGCAAAGGTACATATAAATAGCTATTAATAACTAATAATTTGGAATTATTATAAATCTTTGGCAAAAAATGAGTATCTTTGCAACCAAAATTCTGCGTGACATGCAAAAGAAAGAGACACTGGGCGAACTGATCAGATTCGGCATCGTGGGCACCACATCGGCTGCCATCCACTATGCCATCTACTGGATACTGCAGCACTGGATAGAGGTAAACGTGGCCTATACCATCGGCTACGTGCTGAGCTTCCTGGTGAACTACTACCTCTCTGCCCACTTCACGTTTAAGGAGAAGACTTCGGCGAAGAACGGATTGGGCTTCGGCGGGGCCCATCTCGTGAACTATCTGCTGCATATCATGCTCTTCAACTTCTTCCTCTGGATCGGCCTCAGCCGCGAACTGGCGCCCCTTGCCGTGCTCGCCATCGCCGTACCCACCAACTTCGTCCTCGTGAGGTTCGTCTTCAAACACTTTAAACGCTCATGACAGAACGACTGAAGATAGGTTTCGATGCCAAGCGCATCGTGCGCAACGGTACAGGACTAGGGAGCTACGGACGCACCTTGGTAAACGATCTGGCCTCCTACCCCCTGGAGCTGAGACTCTATGCACCTGATCAGGGCAGAGACCCGCTCCGACAGCAGATCAAACAGCAGGCGAACGTCAGCTTCTGCTACCCTGCCCCGTCGTCTCTGCCCTTCAGCAAGGCCCTCTGGCGCACGAAAGGCATCGTAAGCGACCTGCAGCGCGATGGTATCCAGGTGTTTCACGGACTCTCTGGCGAACTCCCCATCGGCATCCGTAAGAGCGGCATCAGGAGCGTCGTCACCATCCACGACCTCATCTTCCTGCGCCATCCCGAGTTCTACCACTGGATCGACACGAAGATTTATGCCTGGAAGTTCCGTCAGACCATCCGCGAGGCCGATCATATCATTGCCATCAGCGAATGCACGAAGCGCGATATCATCGAGTATGGCGGCGATCATATCTCCGAAGACCGCATTTCACTCATCTACCAGAGCTGCGCCCCGAAGTTTACCGTTTCCCAGAGCGCAGCCCCCCGCGAGCGCTATATCCTCAGCGTGGGCTCCATCGAGGCTCGTAAGAACATCCTATTGGTAGTGAAGGCACTCCCCTATCTGCCTGATGATGTGAAGCTCGTGATTGTGGGCCGCCATACCCCCTATACCGACGAGGTGAGCACCTATGCAGAGAAAGAGCACCTGAGCCACCGCATCAGGATCA
Organism: uncultured Prevotella sp.; assembly: GCA_900315695.1. Classification (GTDB taxonomy): domain Bacteria; phylum Bacteroidota; class Bacteroidia; order Bacteroidales; family Bacteroidaceae; genus Prevotella. Next base: position 38,464 of record ONAE01000029.1, read on the forward strand.
TGCACGGTGTGAGCGACGAGGCGCTGCCCAAACTCTATGCCGAAGCTGAGGCTTTTGTCTATCCCTCCCGCTACGAAGGCTTCGGCATCCCCATCATCGAGGCTATCAGTTGCGGACTGCCCGTCGTGGCCTGTACCGGCTCGTGTCTGGAAGAGGCAGGCGGTCCCGACTCATTATATGTCGATCCCGACGATGCCCAGGCGATGGCGCACGCCATCAGGCAGGTACTGCGAGGCGCCGAGGGACGTGAAAAGCGTATCGAGAACAGTCAACAGTACATCAAGCGTTTTGCGGGCCGCGATGTGGCTGGCCAGGTGGCAGAGCTATATCGCAGACTGCTGTAATCATATCTTCCATCTTATCTGTAGGTCGATATCGGTGTCGGATGCTTTCGTGGAGATTGTCAGACGGCTCCCGATGGCGGTACGTGCCATCAGCCAGTAACGGAACCCCTCGCCATAGAGCTGCATCACGGAGTAAGTATAGAGGGGCGCATTCTCGTAGAGATACACACGACTGGCATAATCATCGGTGTGGTAATAGCTCAGGCCGAGGCGGAGCGTAAGCCATCGGTGCTGGAGAGAAAAGCGCTGGGTAACCACCCTGCCCCTGGCATGTTGTTCCTGAGGCAGATAGCAGCCATCGATTTGCGACAGGCTGGAGAAACCGCCAGCGCTCGCGTATTCTGCACTCAGACGGAAACGGTGCGACGTGAGCGAGAGAAGGGCGGTCTTCGAGGCATTGTCACGCTGTTGCTGTTGCAGACGGTAACGGGCAAAGAACGTCCATCGGTGATGATGAAGGGTGGCTTGCAGCAGGTGATCCCAAGCATGGGAAGACTGCGACACACGGTATCTCGCCCAAGCATAATAGGCAAAGTCGGTATAGGCCATGAGCTGCAGATGGGGCGAGGGTTTCCAGGTGAGACCGAGATAGAGGCCACTCTCGTTCTGCGTGCGTCCTCCCGAACTGTAGCTTTGGGCATCGAGCGACGCATAGCGGAAAGCATAGAACCGCTGCAAAGCCATCAGGCTCCAGGCATCGCCCAGCATCAGACTGAATGAGTTGACGGTAGCCAGATGCCCTGTCTTATCAATAGCCGTCTCACCATTGAGTGAGAACCGCCTACTGGCATAGCCGTAAGAGAGACTGGTATTAAGGAAGTCACGTCCTTGGGGATAGTGCTGGCGATAGAGCAAGGCAGTGTTAGGCTGAAGCCGACGTGAGAGGTGGGCATAGAGGGTGTTCAGTCCCACTTGCAGACCATGACTGGTGTAGAGCAGACTGCCTCCTGTCTTCAGCACCTCCAGGTTATGCTTCTTATCCATCTCAGCCTGAGTGCGATGATAAGAGGAACTGAGGATGGTAGCGGCCATGCCGTCGCGATTAAGTGTGGCATCCTGAGCGCGATAGGAGAAGAAGCCCGTAACCGAGAGACGGTCTGTGAGCCGAAGGGTGGCAGCAGCACCTTGCAGATAGTTGTCGGTACGTGAGGAATGAGCGCGGAGGGTGCTCTGCGAACGTCCGAGTGACTGCAGCATCGCCACCTTGCCAAACCCCGACTGACTGTTCATAACCAAGCCCATGCCCATCGACACCCGGTAATGTCCCAGACACAGAGACTCCAATCGTCCTAACCCCTGCAGCTGGAGATAACCGGCATAATAGTCGTAGCCCCAGCGGTTGCGGTTTGCAAAAAATGGTTCTCCGGCATCGTTGGCTCCCAGAAGTCCAAACTTCACATAGGTGCCGTAGTTGAACTGATAGCGCACCCAGTGGCGCAAGGAGCCCCCTAGATAATCGTCGTTCTTCTCCTTGAAAGGTACACGGGCGGTAGCCATCAGTTCGTGATGTCCATAGCGGGCTATCTCCTTCAAAGAGGGGAACGACGGGCTGACAGGCTCACCGACATAGCAGACACTACCCAACAGTTTCCGACGCACCTCATCGAGCGAACGGATCATCATCAACTCGCCCTTCGACTTCATCGGACCGTAACGGTAGAGATATTCCACGATCTCCTCAATCTGCTGGGCAGAGAGAAAAGGCAAGTCTTCCAGTTGGGAGCGTGTGACAGTGTTGATGTCGAAAGGGTGCTGGGAGAGTTCGCACAGCTGATCATAGACATCCTCCCAGGCAGACGACTCGGCATCCTCAGCCATCATCACCTCGCGCAGATACCGTTCCCAAGGATAAGCATCCTGAGCAGCTACGCCCAGTGACACCATAAACAACACTGACATGATTTGTGTCCTCATAATCTTCAATTTTAGTTTAACGGTGCAAAGATAGTTATAATTTTGGGAATTAATGCTAAAAAAAACAACTTTCTTAATTCTTAATTCTTAATTCTTAATTTTAAGCCGTATTTTTGCACCCGATATGAGAAAAATCGTGTTCACCATATTATATATATGTCTGTGCCAGCAGTTGCTTGCACAAGAGTATAAGACGGCTGAAGAAGTGTTGGCAGAGATGGACTCGCCCACCTTCGTGCCGACAGTGAAGGTGGGAAAGGTGCTCTATGAGGGCGACAGCATCCAGTATATGGAGATGAACAACGTGTATGTGTATCCGCAACTGACTTTCAAGAACAAGAAACAGGCAGAGACATACATGCGCCTCGTGAACAACGTGAAGAAGGTGCTGCCCATCGCCAAGGAGGCCAGACAGATGCTGATAGAGACAACCGAGTTGCTTGACATGCTGCCTGACGAGAAGTCGAAGAATGAACACATCAAACGTGTGGAGGAAGATATCTTCCGTACCTATAAGCCGAAGATGAAGAAGCTGACCTACTCGCAAGGAAAACTGCTTATCAAGCTCATCGACCGTGAATGCCACTCTTCATCCTACGAGATGATCAAAGCCTTCATGGGACCCATCAGAGCAGGTTTCTGGCAGGTATTTGCCTGGGGCTTCGGTGCTTCGCTGAAAAAGGAATACGACCCCAAGGGACGCGACAGGCTTACAGAACGGGTTGTTCTGATGGTCGAAGCAGGACAGATTTAAGCTATCCTTTGTTTTCCCGACCGAACAAAGAGAAAGGCATCCGATTGGATGCCCCTTTTTTGTCATCTCGACTCCGCTCGAAATGACAGGGGGTACTCCGCTCGAAATGATAGAAAGCGTAGCGCATGGAGAGATCTTACTCCCTAATCTTATCTCGCTATCATTTCTTGAAAAAAATAAAGATCAAAACTTGCAAGTTTCAGAAATGTTTCTTATCTTTGCACTTACATTTTATTAATCTTTTTAATTCACATATTAAACTACTTAATTATGGAGAGAAAAATGAATCATTTTTTCAGATTGTTACTATTTGTGTGCGGTTTCGCTATAACGCTGACTGCCTGTTCCAATGAAGACAACGGA
>ONAE01000021.1 GCA_900315695.1 uncultured Prevotella sp.
TCTGATGCTCCACTATGCTACACGTAGGTATTGGCTGCAGGGGCGGATAGCATCGTGCCACCCTGTATGCACGTATTGCTACGTGAAGGTGCTTGCCTGTTCCCGCCACAAAAATGTGGCATTTTGCCCTCGAAATGTTAAAAATGATGCTTACTAACAAAATAATTAGTAAAATATTTGGTTACTTTCCAAAAAATTAGTACCTTTGTAGTGTTCAATTGATAAAGCAATAAAAAATGAAGAGACAAACAGACATCAAGATGAAAGTTACCTCAGAGGAAGAGGAACTTATCTTAGCAATCCGCAACTATTGCGACAGTTATCCAGACGGCTATCCCGAACTCCTCGACTATGCTCAGGACATCTTCGACAGAATGACGGATATGCCAAAGTAGAACAAAAGCTCTCCCTTCGGGGAGAGCCATTAAAAGAGAAAATTAAAACATCACGATTATGGAAGTAACAGTAAAGCAGAAACAAGAGAAGATCACTGACATGAAGCAGCGCATGCGCGATATCTATCTGTCAGTATCATGGCGTGAGATCGTACGCTCTTACTTTGAGGGCAAGTCAGTATCATGGTTCCAACAGAAAATGTATGGCATCGACGGCAATGGTGGCGTGGGAGGTTTCTCACCTGAAGAGGCAGAGCAACTGCATGGCGCACTGTGCGACCTGTCAGACCGCATCCGTCGGGCAGCCGACAACATTAAAGCCCCGGTAGCTGTTGCACCGTTCAATTGAACAAAGTCGCCACTGGGCTGTGGCGCAACTATAATGTCAGACAGTCGTGCTTTTAGCATCGATTGACTTTCATTAAAATGTAATTTAAATGAGCAAAGGGAGGCCCTGATGCGTGAGCATCGGGGCTTTTCGTGTCTCATGGTGCGCCACGACCGCGGATATGGTCGGGCTGACGTGTTCGGCAGCGACACAAGGCGGCAATTGCTACAAGTAAAAAGTCCTTACATATTCCGCTTTTTAAAGGGTGGCAATTGCCTCGGGAGCGTAGGGCGGTGGGGGCTGGTCAGCCAGCAGTGGGGCGCTCTTTTCGCGCCCCACACCCCTGAAACGCCGATAAATAGGGACTTTTATCGTCGGCGACCGTGGAATTTGTGCGAAAAACGACCCAAATTGCCACTCGCGGAGATGTCAATTCGGGGCCCAAAGCGGTAAAACGGGTTCAGTTGCCTGTCGCCCATGGGCGATTGCCTTCCGTTTTGTGTAAAAAATGAAAAAGTCTGCAGACTGTGCTTTTGTATCGGAAAAATTGTTTATCTTTGCACCCATGAAGGCGAATAATGAGGATTTGAAGTTTTTCTTCAAAGTGAAAGAAATCTTTGAGGCCAACGGTTTCGTATGGCACGAGGACGTCGAGGGCGGTTTTCTCTGGTGTGATCGCGATGACAGAACTGGTCTGGCATGGATGTTCTTTCTTTATGCTGATGCTATTACGTTTATTCTTGGTGTTAATGGGTTCCAAAGAGGAGCTATTTGCATGGATGAAGGTGCCTTTTTCCATCTTTATCAAGAAAGCGGTGGAAAAGGATCATCTGTTCTTGATATGACAAAGGATGATTTGTCTTCAATACTATCACATTACTGGGATATTGTTAGAAACAGGATAAATTCAAAGAAAGAAATATGATAAATAGTAAAACTAATCAAAAGGAATCGCTTCACGAAGCAATTGAAAAATATAATGAAGCTATTTCCGACCAGATGCAGCCCGTTATAATAGCATTTTCTAATTTTCTAAAAAAAATTATACCCAAATATTTTGGCTTATGAAAAAGGTATTATTTATTATGGCGGTAGCTCTGATGAGCACCGTTGTTAGAGCACAGAGTGATGGATTTACAGGTTCTATTGATGAATATGACCTGCAAGGAACATGGAGAGTTACAGGAATAGAAGGCTATCTCCTTCAACTTGATAAAGATCCTGAGTTCTTTAGTTTAAGTGGTAACCAGGCAGGTCGTATTTTGAAGAATGGTGAAGATTTGTTTGTCAATGGTTGGTTTATCAGTAATAATAACAAACTGCATCTGGTAATCAGTAATGGCGCTTGGCTGAATTTTGTTATTCAAGAGTATAGCAAAGATGAGGGATACATGAAGTTGAAATCATTCGATGATCATTGTGTAATGTTGTGGTCACTTCAAAACTATTCTTCAGTTCCTTCTCTCAGTGTGGATAACAAAAAAGATAGTCCAAGGTATTCTATAAACGGCATAAGAAATGATAATCCTGATGGCGTTTATATACAAAATGGAAAGAAATTCATTGCAAAATGAAAGAAAATCCTGAAATCTCTTGGAGGTTTCGGGATTTTTTCTTACCTTTGCCATCGCTAAACTCATAGAACGGTAACGTTCAAAGGACGATAAAAGACGTCCGAAACAAAATCGGGCATTTTTTATGCTCATACTTCCGAGACCTGCCAGAGGTCTCATCAGGCCATAAGAGGCTGCACCCCAGTAGATATAACGTCCTTGGACGGAGTCTATGAGTTTAGCGACAGGGACTGCAGTCTCTTTCTGTTTGTCCCTGTCCCTTGGGGAAGGCGCTCCTTGCCGTGAGGCAGGAGGGAATAAGAAAGAAGTCCGAAAGGATCCACATTCGAAAGTTGGCCCGCCTTCCTCTCCAAGGGGAGAGTGTTCTAGCCGTGAGGCAGAACTGGAATGATGAACCCCTGTCATAGTGCAGGATGTCTGAAAGCGTGGGAGCTCTCCCCTTTACAATCGATAAAACAAACCGCACAGGGCGGTTCCCTGTATAGCTAAACTCATAGCAATTATGCAAAATTCAATCCAACTCAGGCAGGCTCAGCCTACGATGCTCCAGCAGCTGGAGACACTCGTAAAGAGCATGCGGCAGAAGTTCGACCAGAAGATCTCTGATAGCGAACTCTGTCAGGTACTTGGCATCACGCCGTGGCACTTCTCTCTTCAGGGCCTTGCATATACTGCAGCCCTCTTCCTGGTTCTCTTGGTAGTATGTGGTGTGGCCGAATGGCTTGATGGGGTTAGGCTATGAATAAGATGACGCTTACCCCTGAGCTGACGGAGGCCCTTTGTGGCTTCTGTGGTGACGTGGCCACGATGGAGAATAACGTGGACCTGATTGACTGCATCGAGGAACATTACATCGATGACGAATCCGAGGAACCTGCCCGGGTTCTTGACACTCTCAAGTCGCTTCGCAACCTGAAGCGTGATATGATGAAGATATTGAAGGCAATGAAAAGAGCAGAAGGAATATGAAAGAGATGAGTGATAAGATGAAAGAGCGCGTGAAGAAATGGCTGGAGTCGCTCGATGAGGAGGAAAAGAACCAGGTGGAGCTGCTTGATGCCTACTTCACGTTCCGTACGAACATGCCTGGTGAGGATCCTGGCTTCGGCAAGGCCTCAGAGGAACCGAAGACTACGGAGGAGATCATGGATGACCTCACGCCGATGATGAATATCAGCAAGGATGTGGTGGCTGGGTATATGCGTTCCCACGAATACGGCTTTACCACTCTGTCCGATGGTTCTGTCAGGTGGGCCATCTGGCGATATCTGGACGTAACCGTTCTGACCTGATGAGATAATACATGTATAGAGCATTTTTTTTGGATGGCTGTCCCGTCGAGATGACGCGGCAGCCATTTTTCGTTGTATTTTTAGTTTTGCGTGTGTGTTCGTACCTTTGCCGAAAAGAAAAGATCGCAATGGAACAAGTCAACATATCACAGCTTAACGGTCGTAAGTTCTTCACATCGGGTATGCCTGATGTGGTCATCAGCGGTACCGACGGCACACCGCAACAGGTGACTGTCACCTGCGACGGAGTGCAGCTGCTGAGCGAGGAACTGTGGCCGGTGTCTGGAAGAATAACACTCACCGACCTCAGTGAGCTGCTGGAACCGTATGCCAGGAAGACGCTTGTAAGCAGCGTAACGATATCGGCAGATAACACATCAGCCGCGTTCTCCGTGCTCTATGCCATGGTGGACGTGGGCATCACCGCAGAAGAGTTCTACACAGATTACTTCCTCTCCATCCTGATGGGAACGAAAGTGACGGCCAGAGGCAGACGTGAACTGCTGTGGTATTATGGCAGTGACAACGCAACTGTCACAGCCAGGTATTCAGACGGCACCACGGCAGCCTTTACGCCTGCGGTCGTTGGTGGTACCACTGCCTATACATGCATCGATGTCAGCCCCGGCAACTTCGTGACAGCACAGAAGCATCTGGTGGCCTACACTGTCTCGGCTGGCAACAGAAGCCAGTACTTCGAGATGGATCTGCAGGAGCCGGACTGTGCACCGATATTGGAGTTCTACAACTCCTTCGGCGTCTGGGAATACATCTACTGCACAGGCACGCATAGGGTGGCACCTGAATACAAACGCTCAGCAGCACGCATCAGTGGCAAATTCAGGAACTATAAAATTGAGGAAACCCGCACCTTCAAGGCTGATACGGGCATCCTGAATACGGCAATGGCCAACTGGGCAGATGAACTGTTCCGTGCCGATGAGGTGTATGTGGTCAATGTTGTCAACGGCCAAGTGGTTAGCCGCGACGGAGGCAAGGAGGTTACAATTACCGAGTCAAAGTCGGAAAACAGCAACGATGACGACTACATGCCACGCTTCACATTCTCGTACCAGTATGCGCAGCGCATCCATAACGTGCTGCAGATGGACCGCGTCGGACGTATTTTCGACAACACGTTTGACCATACCTTCAACTAAGATGAAAGAGGCCTTACATATTAACGAGGTGCTGAAGCGGCTGGATAAGGCAGGCGAAGAACGCAAGAAAGTCAACGTCAGAGCATGGAAAAAGGACGGCAACGAGGTTGACTACATCGGATGGCTTCCACTTACCGGCCACTGGCGGGGTGGCATCCATCGCCTTATGAATCCTGAAAATGGAGAAATAAGAGCCGTCATTGACGTGCTGATTTATGAGTTTAACGGACATACAGTATATCTATGAACGAAGAGAGCAAACAAGATCTGGTGCCAATAGGGCACCGTCCAGGGTGGACACGCTACGGTGTGGCACCTGCAGGCGTGGTAGACATCGCTGAAGAGGGCAGTCCTGCCACCAAGTATCAGGAAAGCCGCGTCATCGTCCAGGGCTTCGATGAGAAACTGACAACCAACCCCATCACAGTAGGTGGTGTCAACTATGAATATGTCCCGTATGGGGATGATGACCAGTTGCCATTCGAGGTGATGGAACGTATCGGTGAGAACATGGTGACATCACAGTGTCAGCTGTTCAATGTGCAGGCCTGCTACGGCCAAGGCGTGCGCTTCATAGACCGTGACACGCGCGAGGATACTCAGGATGCCGCCATACGCGACTTCTGTCTCAGAAATTCGCTGCACGAAATGTTCCTGGAGCAAGCTACGGACATGAAGTTCTTCTTTACTACTATTACGAAGATCATCCTATGCCGTGACCACAGCAAGATTGTGAAGGTACGCCATAAGGAGATGTGCTACTGCCGCTTTGCCCGTCTGGCAGGTAAGAAACGCTTCGAATATGTATTGTATGGTGACTGGCGAGAGAGCGCTCCAGACCCAAACAACATCGAGGTGCTGCCATTGCTCGACTTCTGCGACCCCTTGGGTGACCTGATGGTACGCATGGGCAAAGAGAACGATCCCATGACAGGTGAGAAGCGCAAGGCACCGAAGGACGGTAAGGACTGCGAGTTTGCCATTGTATGCCGCATGGCCACACCTGGCCGTCAGGTTTATTCCAGACCCTACTATTTCTCGGCTTTCCGCGACTCGTGGTTTGATATCTATGAGCTGATAGGCATCGGCAAGCGGTTCATGATCCAGAATACATCAGCACCACGTTTGCAGATTGAGGTGCATGATGACTATTGGGACATTGTCTGTGACAATGATGGCATCACAGATGAAGCTGAACGCAAGACACGTATCAAAGAGGAAAAGCAGCGTATCATCGACTTTGTCTGCGGTCCGAAGAATGCAGGCAAGGCGCTCATCAGCGGCTACTATGTTGATCCCACAGGTAAGGAGCACCCCATGGTTCGCGTCATCAACCTGAACCAGGGAAAGAAAGAGGGCGGCGACTGGGCCGACGATATGCAGGAGGCAGCCAACACACTGTGCTTTGCTTTCGGTGTACATCCTAATTTAATTGGAGCCACACCAGGAAAGAGCCAGATGAACAATTCGGGCTCAGATAAGCGCGAGCTGTTCACCATGAAGCAGGCTCTTGAAAAGCCGTTCCACGACGTGATGATGAAGCCCTACCATGTAGTGTTGCACTACAATGGGTGGAGCGAGAAGGTGACTGTCGACGTACCTATGCTGATGCTCACCACCCTCGATGAGAATAAGGATGCAGAGAAGGTAACAACAAATAGCAATGACAATGGAAATAACCAAGAGTGACTTTGAGGCGATACTGAGTGTTGCGACCTCTGCACATGTAGAGGTATATGAGAAGGTGGAGCCGCATTTTACGGCTTCATATGATGAATGCAAGGCTGACGTTCTCGGAGATGTGGGAACGTCAGCCGTTGAGGGAGGGAATAATGAAAAGCTGACTGCGGCCGTGAAGCAATGGGTGGCTATCCATGCATTCATTGCCGTGTTCCGCCAGCTCGACCTGGTACTGACTCCAACCGGCTTCGGCGTGGTCAGCTCCAATCAGATGGCGCCTGCCTCCAAGCAGCGTGTGGACGCCCTGATAGGTCATCTTCGTGACAGTGCGCTGCGGGCACATGGTGAACTCATCTTCCGTCTGTGTCACGTAGAAGGATGGGGCGCAACAGACCAGGCTAAAGAGAATATCGATACGTTATTCTATGACTTCAGGATGCTGCAGAAGTTGCAAGGCCCTGCGGCTTCGCATCTGGAATGGCAGGCTGCTCAGCGTCTCATCGGCGAGGCTGACGAAGCGCTACGCCTGAAACTGAGCAACCAGTATATGGATCAACTTCTGAATGCAGTACGATGTGGCACGGTGACTGCCGATGACAAACCTGTCATCTTCCAGTGCAAGCACATCATCAACCTCTGGATTGCCGGTGACCAGGAGGCCGTCAAGCTGAAGATGCGCCGACTGTTGAACATGCTCGATGCAGATCTGGCAAAATATACCATCTATAGAGATTACGGATACCCAGTAAACCATCATGAGAATTTCAAGAACACTCCGGACGCACCGGCCTACATTTTCGGCTGATGGCTCGATAGACCTCTATGCGCCCACTTCGTGGCGCAAGATGACTCAGACACAGCTTCGCTATGTTCTGATGCTACTGTCGATGTGGGAGAGTCTGGAACGCGTGAAGACGTATATGCTCGTGCGTTTCGCCGGTATCCATATCAAAGGCTATGCGCAGCGCGTGACACGTGATCAACCGCAAAGCTACAGCTGCTGGTTCCGACCTGCATGGTTGAAGCCCCGCTGCTGGTTCACACTGGAAGCCTGGCAGGTGCAGAGTTTCATCCTGCAATTCGACTTCATCGATCCGTTCGACGGCATGGATGTGCGGCTGGAGCGCATTCACGGCTGTCGGGCGGTCGACGATATCCTGGACCATTATCCTTTCGGCGACTACCTCATGGCAGAACAGTACTACCAGCTGGCCGTCAGCAGCAGGAAGCCGGAGATGATAGAGAAGCTGGCATGCTTCCTTTACGTCAAGACAAAGCGCCACGGTTTCCTGTGGCTGAGAAAGAAAGATGTGCATCCCAAGCGACTGTCACTCTCACCCGCTGAGCAGATGGGCACGCTGCGCTGGTTTGCCCATGTAAAGAGCGAGTTTGCAGAACGCTGGCCGTACTTTTTCAGAAAGGTGGATGCAGATATCGAGGAGATGGACATCGACCTGATGGGCGCCATGGACGCACAAATTCGCGCACTGACAGAGGGTGATATCACCAAGGAAGAAACCATCAAGGCCTTGCCCTGCTGGCGTGCGCTGACTGAGCTTAACGAAAAGGCCCGCGAGGCCAAGGAGTTTCACGAAAAATACGATAAGAAATGATATTCGACGCACTTCACTACTTTGAGACGCTGGCACAGCAGAATATCCTGTGCCGCAACAACGGCTTCAAGCCTGTCTTCTGCTCAGGCCCCGACAGCATCGAGGGCGTGATGCAGCAGTTCCAGAAGACGGCCAACTTCATAATGATCGATGACACCACCGACCAGAACCTGTACTCGGAAGGTGTCTCGTACTTCAAGCGCCGTGTCTATACGGTCTTCGTCCTGGCATCCTACAAGTGGGATGACATGAAAGACCGAGAAGATAAGCTGAACCTCTGCAGGAAGATATTCCAGCAGTTCGTGCGCCGCATGATATGGGACAGGGCAAGGCATGAGAATGAGGATGATGACATCACTTTCCTCAATGTCGAGAAGATATATTCCAAGGAGTTCGGACGCTATACCATGAATGGTGTTACCGGTCTCTACTTCATGGTAGAGAACGATGAGCCGGAATCGATGGACTATGAGGATGAACAGCAGCTGGAGAGTGAATGGATAACGGAAGAGGAGGATGACTGATGGGAACATCGTATGAACGGCTTGGTGGGCGTGTCTCTAACCATGGACGTCGTGGGCATTACTTCAACGAGAAGGAAATGCATGAGTACGAGCGTGGCTGGTCGAAGATGATGGTGGATATCTGGAGAGAGAAGCTCCAGCAGCTGAACATCACCGACTCTGGCGCCCTGCAGAACTCCGTGGAGGAACTGGTGACAACGGGTCAGGTGACCACCATCGAACACAAGTTCCTGCAGTACGGTCTGTTCGTGGCCGCTGGTGTCGGCAAGGGCTTCGCTCATGGCAATGGTGGCGATCTGCTCTTCATGGGTGACAAGTACCGTGAGGGCAAGCATGCCTATGAGTCGCGCCAGGTGGGTGCCGGACTGTCTGCAGGTCACATGAAGAGTCCCAAGTTCGAGGAGGTGACAGTCAAACGTGGACCCAATGCAGGAAAACGTGCAGCCCTTACCTCCGGAGAGAAGCGTATGCCCCGTGACTGGTTCTTCAAGAAATACTACTATTCCATCCGTCGTCTGAACCTGAAGGAGTCTGCCTTCTATGGCCGTGCATACCAGGGCCTGATGTCCACGTTCCTCGATGAGTTGTTTACAGGCACCATCCGGAGCAACCGCTTCTAGGTATTTTTATTTCCATAGGGAAAAAAATAAATTTGCAGAAAAATCACTGAAATGGCAGAGAGCAAGGAACAATTAAGGACTAGGTTCGAGACCATCCGTGACGAAAACCGGACGGCAGCGAATACAGCGGAGAGGATAGGTAACGCTTTCCTCGCCATATTGCCATATCTTGGCGAATTCCTCAGGAAAGACCAGCCTGAGACGCTGGAGTACCTATTGACCCTCCTGAATGGTGCCGTCATCGGCAACAGTCGCCAGATAACCCTCAATCCCGATGGCAGCATCACCTGCGGCAGCATCTACGTGGAGGGAAGTGCCATCTTCGAGGAACTTGTTATTAACAAACAGTCCGTCAACGAAGGTGACCAGGTGTTCTCTAACAGAGGTATCGTTGAGATAGTTGACCAGACTTCTTCTAACCAGTTTCGTCTTACTTTCCGCAAGGAGTATGAAAACGACAGGATCTCATTCAAAGAGAATGACTGTTTGAAATGTAAGATCAATAACCTCGATACCGAAGGCACGGACTTCACAAGCTGGTTCCGTGTTCTTTCGGTTGACTACGAGAATAACACCGCAGATGTCATCCTCTATCCTGACAACGAGGTTCCGGGTGGTCACAACTATGCGCCCATCGAGGGGGCTGTAGTGGCAAGATGGGGTAATCCCGTTGAGACTGACAGGCAGCAGATGTTCTATCTGAGTTCCACAGACGGCATCTTCGCCTTCCTGCAGGGTGTCACAAAGCCTATCATTAATGATGAAGGCAGCAATGTGACCGCCTATATAGGACTTCCCAATGACATTCCAGCAATCCAGAAGCTCATTCGGGATGGTATGCTGCAGCGCAACAAACCTATCCTGTATGCAAAGACGGCCGTAGTAGAAAACCTGATAACCGTAAAGCACGATGGTTCACCTGACTATATCCAGCGCGAATGGGACTCGTGGGATAATGAAAAACAATATATCATGGGCTTTGACAGTACCGAAGAGCGGTATGTCCAGGATAACTGTTGGCATGGTGGTTCCCTTTGGCGCTGTATCGTACCTCAGGCACGCATTGGGGTGGAACCGTCGCTGACGAATACTGACTGGGCCTGCATACGTAGCGGCGGCCTGGTGCTCGATATAGAATCAACAGAAGGTGACTGGTATAATGGTGATAAGAATTTCACCACTATCTTAGTGGCAATGTTGGTACATGGCGACCTTATCATAGCAGATGAATATATAGAGTCGGTTGTGTGGACCCGTGAGTCGGGTGATGCTGCAGCCGACGAAGCATGGAACATCAACCAGGCCAAGACGGAACAGACACTGAACCTGACTGTTACCTATGACTTGGATCATCCTGAACTCTCAGACATACCCGTAGGCATGCCATACGGCAGCAAATGCGGTTTCCGTTGCACGGTAAGCGGCGATTTTTCAAATATTCCAATCACTAATATATACGATATCACATGAAACTCAGACAAAAAGGTGGTCATCTCATACACATGCCTCTCGACACGCTTTTCACGATGTCGGAGCTTTTCGGCTCACTGCTGCAGAAATATGACGCGGTGACTGGGGAGTATATCGATGACCGTACATTAACACCGTTCACGCTGAAACCCAACTTTTCGCTGAGCGACAAAGAGGGTGTAATGGCAGGTGACCACACCAGCGAGTTGGTAAACTGCATCTGGACTGTTTCTGCCAGGGTTAATAATGCCGCTCCCGTAAGAGGTACGCACTACACTATCAACGAACAGACACATGCACTGACTCTAAATTTCAACCTCGATCCGGACACTGCAGGTTACGTCCGCTTTACGGCAGACTATATAGACCATAGAAGAGGGGACGTGCTGAAGGTACACTGGGAAAAGCAGTTGTCTTGTGTCTCTGCTACAGACTGGAAGGTGACTCTGAGAACAGAGTGGCAGATGCGTACCGACCTCATTCCATGGAAAGACCGTGGAATATTCGGAATCCCGGTACAGTTACGCAACGGCTCAGAAAACATCCCCGATGCAAAGGCCGTATATCAGTGGGAGATTTATGAGGTGGTGAACAATGTCGGCAGTTGGCGAAGCGTCAACAGGCAAAGGGATATCTGGTGCCGTGGCGGAGAGCAGACAAAACAGATCTCCATCGAGCAGAAATATGTGCAGCGCATATTGATACGCTGCAAGGCATGGCCGGTCGGCCAGACCTCCGACCTGCAGATACAGGCGTTTCTCCTGCGCCGGTTCTACGGGTTATATGATGATGACCTTGATATTCTCGAAGGTGCATACATCTTCCCAGAGACTAGCCGGGCCGTGGCAGAAGCTTACGTCATCAACCGTAGCGGTGGCCGTATTGCCAACCCACAACAGTACTTCGACATTGAGATTCTCTATAGTCGCGGTGATGGCAACTGGTGGCATGTCGCACATGGTACTCGCGGCGAGGTTCCACGCACGATGTTCCCCGTCGATGGTACGATGAAACACCTCTTCGCAGAACTGACTCGTGAACTGACAGCGCTGCTGCCTTTCACGCTCGACGGTGCATACCTCACTCTGGATGGTGCAATCCTGACAGGACAACATCCTATTATCGAAAGAGACTTTGAAGAATAAGCATATGAAGAGTAAGTACTTTATCATCCCCAAGGAGATAGCGGATGAACTGGGTCTCAGTGAATACCGCTACGGTAACGGTTCTGACGGCTATCTGGTCAACACAGGTGACCTTGCCGTATATGGCGTTGAAAGAGCCATTCAGAACGGAGCGAGAGAGATCACGGCCACTGAGGCCACGGAGTTTGCAAACCATAATAAGTAAAAGATATGAGTCAGAGTTTAAGCAGAATCAGAAACCTCTACAAATACGAGGACGGTGATCAGATAGAGGCACGCATGGGCGTGCAGATTGATGCAGGCTACGGCCTGACACAGTACTGGGACGAACAGCAGGTGCGCGTCGTGAATACTGACTTCACTCAGCATTCTCCTGTCCTTTACCCATATCCATACAGTTCCAAGCGCGGCCAGTATGTCGTACCGGCCACACAAGGTCAACAGTGGTACTATAACAATCCGGAGTCAGAGACTGCAGGTATCCTGGATGAAAGCGGCAATGTCAAGTCGGCATACGCCTCTCTCTTTGAGAAGACTACTATCACAGTCGGTGGCGCGACATATCCGGCACTCAGGATTAAAGGAAACCTGTGTAGTGCCAATGATCTCAGCGATAAGCACATCTACTATAAGAGCGTGTATAACGGTAAGCCGTTCACATGCTCCCAGCTTATCCCCGTACAGACCACCGTAGGCGATGCGAAGGAGATACTTATTTCTATCACTACTGCTGATGGTAGCGGCAGCACGGCATTGACGAATACCAATGGATGGATCCAGCTGACAGCAGCACTCCAGCGTGCAGGCAGCACCATTGCCGGGGCAACCTACCAGTGGCAGAAGCTCGTTAACGGTGCATGGGTGAACGTCACCAACAACCCGACAGTCATAGAGGTTAGCAATGCCACACCGCATATCATAAAGGTGTATGCTAACGGTGTGGACAGTGAGGACATCTTCCGCGTGGCTGTCACTCATGAGGGCGTTACAAGCTATAAGACCCAGCAGCTGACGGATACATCGGATATCTTCTACATCTTTGAGGGATGTAGCCAGGCTGGCGATGCCGTCGAGGAGGGCGTGAATGTTTCATTCAATCCAGTAGTGTACGACCGACGTACTAACGTGCCGGACACGGCTAACACATGGTCATTCTCCTTCCTCCTGCTGAACCTGATTACAGGTGCACAGGTTGGGAACCCTTCTACGACCGTGCCTTTTGTTGTACAGTACAGCACACTACAGGCTGAACAAGGTGTATCAGTAGTAATTTCTGCAACTAACGAATGAGGATAAACCGCGTCAAGAATCTGATTCCTGCTCCAAATGACGGTGAAAAACTGTATTTGGTAGTTACTCCCTTACAGCTCGGGCTTGATAAGAACTCGGACTGGAAGGGAGGGGTTAATACTGTTACCGTAGAGGTATGGCGACAGAAGGGCAAAGACGATCCCACACAATCAAACATGGGGTCCTATACTGTCATTGTCTATAAGAACGGTACTTCAACTGTCAAGGTCACGAAGTCAAACACGGCAAGTTTTACCTTCCAGGCCTCCAAGTCGGACACGTCCTATGAGATTGTTCTGAAGGTAAACAGCAAGAATGCAGATTCTAAGACCGTCACGATAAGTGCAGACGGTACAGAAGGACGCAGTATCGCTCTTACACTAACGCGAAACAATCTCTATACAGACGCGCAGTGGGCTTCCTATGGTGCCATCGGCCATAGTGAAAGTTACATAAAGAGAGACGGAGATACAGACCTTACAACTTGCCGTGTAGGTGATTATTTCGTCGTATCTGGTACATCATCAGATACTGGAAGTCATCATACAATTACTTATAAGTGTACTGCTGTAACGGCAAATAATATAACTGGAACAAGTATCAGTTATACAAAAGACGGTGATAAAGGCACAGGAATCTCATCTACAACATGGTATTACCTGGCTACGACAATGGCAACAGGTGTGACCCGTAGTACTTCCGGATGGACAACAAGCTACCAACAGGGAACACCTGAACTACCTTATGTCTGGAGGTATGGGGACACCCTCCTGACAAATGGGACACATCAGTACACTTCATGTGAACTGATATTCTCATACTCTGCAGGCGCCAACCCCAACCTGCTCGAACAGACGAACTTCTCATCTCTTCAGGCTCTGGACAAATGGACTACGAGAAACAGTCTCGTTCCATTACAGAGTATAAGCGTAAGTGCAGAGACATATGCGAAGATAGAAACAGGCATTCAGGCACATAACGCCTACTATGACCGTACAACTAAGACTACTGCTCAGATTCAGTATAAAGAAGTACTGCAACAGTGCCTGTGGAATACAACCGGGACAATCAGGAAACTGGAGCCTAGCACGTGGTATACGTTGTCGTTCTGGGCAAAGGGCGTTAATGTTGCCACGTTCATCTATCCCAGCGTGTTTGAAAATACGGTCATCAGCTATAAAGACGGGGTTATGCAGAACGCCAACACATTGGGTGCAGATGCATACATCCTCTGGAGTCTGAACAACACCTGGAAGCGACACACGTTCACTTTCAAGACCAAGAGCACTATTGGAAGTGCAAACCAAAATCTGCTGTTCCGCCTTTACCCAAAGGCTAGTTCCAGCACATTAAATGACGTGTACTTATGTATGCCAAAGCTGGAAGTGGGTATGCAGGCCACAAGCTACATATCCAATGAGGAAAGTACTCATTTCGGACAGCCGAGAAATAGAAGGTGGGCTATAAACACTCAGTATCAGGCCGGCAAGGTGGATGAGCAATACGACGACACCGTCCTCTTTGGAGAAACGGGGTTCTTCCATTGTATCAAGTCTCATATATCAACTCTTGACAATGCTCCGAATGGGAAAAACGGTAGCATTTACTGGGAGGCAACATCTAAGGTCGCTGTTTTGGCAACAGATATTTTCTTTGCAGAAAAAGCCCTTATCAACAACCTCATAGCCACCCTGATACAGACCGGCTATAGCGGCAATCCGCACATCGAGGCTGAGGGCTCTGAGTTCAAGATATTCGGCAAGGGGCAATACCCTGCCATCTATCTGGCCGTCAATAGTGATAACAAGGCCGTGCTCAGGTTCCAGAACGAGAACACGGGCGAGTTCCTGTATGACCTAGGGCCTGATGGCATCATGAAGGAGTTCTCGGAGGTGGCCGACTCATATACACCGATGAAACTGAAGAAGCTGACAAATGTCACGAGAGTATCGGAACTTCTCAATATTACAGACAGTGCCTGCACGACATACTACAGGTTCAACGAGGGTTACAAGCAGATAGGTTCAGGTAACAACGTGACGAAACAGTACCATGTTTCTGGCGGATCATCGCCATCTGCCAAGAACGCTCAGTTCTTTACATCACAGAACTATAACGGCACTGCAATCGCCAACGGCTGGTATGTCAAGCCTAACAACGGCAACTATATGATGACAGCGGCTAATGCAATTGGCGACACAAGCATTTATGTCGTATGGATCTATCAGTTCTCCAGTGGAAAGCTTGTGTCGTCTGTACCTGTTTACTTCATATACACAGATTCGCAGCATGCTAACCATAGTGTAGGTTGTGACGAAAACGGCAATGAGCTGAGCACATCGACATACACATATCTATATTCTTATGCACAATCACAATTAACTCCATAAAATGATTGAACTATGCCACAAGACGTTAGTTTAAAAGAAATGAAGACGGTGGAAGCTCTTCAGAGCATCACCGACAACACGCAGATCCTCGGCTACGACGGAACTGCAAACAAGTACGGATTAATCTCCGTAGGTAAGATTAATCGGACGCAGTGGTGCGGTTGCCGCTGGCGCAAGGATTCACAGACGACAGTCGGCGAGCCGTGCGGATCGTTGCCGAAGATCGAGAAAATGGCTGAGCTCTTCGGACTCGGCGGCTACCTGGTACGCAACGACCACTCCAGACGTAAGCTGTCACCGTCGACTCATAACGAGTTCGCGGACGGCGGTAGCGCTCTGCTGGACGGCAGCATGGGACACTACCAGTGGGGTAGCGGTTGCACGATCTATTATGCTTTCTGGGAGGATGAGACATACCTGTACGAGGCTGTGGACACGAAACCAATCCCCGGGCAGCTGAACTACAAGATTCCCATCTTCAGCCGTTCATGTGCCGGCTATGCCACCATCGACCGCACGAACAACATTCTGGTCAGCTATCTCAACAATGCTGCTCAATATCGTGGCGGTAACAATGATGCCTCCCTCGACTCGCTGTTCAACTCGCAGTTGGGCAAGCCCGCTACGAATATTGCGGTACCGACAGCTGCCACCTATGCCCGCAGAAACGGTACTCTGTGGTTCGCCAATGAGCGCGTGGTATTTGCTATCACTGCCATCCTGAAGCGAATCTATTTCCACAACCGCAGCATTCAGGCCGCATACAATGCCACCCTTACAGCTGACGGCCTGCACCAGGGCGGTACCGGCGACGGTTGCGGACAGCCTACCGACTGGAATAACGCCTGGCACTACTACCCATACATTCCTCTGAATGCTGGCGTAGCAAACGGTGACATGACGGGAACGTTCTCAGTCAACATCAACGACAACGGCACAACAAAGGCCATCAGCGGCATCCCATCATTCCTCGGCCTAAAGAATGACTACAAGTACCTGGGATGCATCGAGGAGGATACCCTTCTGGTTTGCAACAGCGACAAGTCGCAGGGTGTATATATTGAGAATAACATCGACGGACATACCTTCGACGTGACGACAGTCAACGGAAAAATGTTCGTCGGTACCACGCCTGTGTATAATGCAGCAGGATGGAATGGCATCAAAAAGCTCAACCTGTCGAACCTCTGCAATTTCCCGCTTGAAGTCGGAACAACCGCATCGACGGGCTATGGCGACAGCTATTACAATCCTGCCGTTACAAGCGGTCTTCGCGGTGCTTCTCGTTTCGGCCTTGCGTACTATGGCGACACTGCCGGCTCGGTGTGCCTCTTTGGCAGCTATGGCCCCTCGTATGCCTTTGCGTACTGCGGCGTGGCCCTCTGTGAATTCAAGGAAGCATTCAGCACGGAGCCTGCGATGGCTGCGTAGGAAACAGGCGCTTCTGAGAAAAACAAAGGACACAGGGCGCGGTAGCGCCCCTCCGCTCCGTCAAGGAGCGGAGCGATTTTTGAAAAGATAAAAAAATATTAAATTCGCTCTTTGACATGTTGTAATATAGTAGAAAAAGTGTACCTTTGCAGTGCTTTTTAAGCAGGTAGAACCCTCACGCGCGGTCTTCGCGGTGCTTATCGTTTCGGCAATGCGAACAATGGCGACAATGCCGGCTCGGTGTACCTCAATGGCAACAATGACCCCTCGAATGCCAATGCGAACTACGGCGTGGCCCTCAATAGATCTTTCACTAAGAGGGTGAGCCTTCCCTAATGGGAGAACATTGCTTAGATGACGGCGAGGCCCGTAGGATTATGCCGAGCGCCATACCCGTCGGAACGATCTAACAGACGTTCCACCAGACCCCACATTCAGGTAATCACTCAAGACCCCGACTATGCGACGCATCAAGGACAGTCGGGAGAATGAGACGGAGCAGAACGCAAGGGATGCTTTCGACAACTATGCGGACGGCAAGCATAAGCGGGCCGATATCCGCATGTACGAAGCTGAACTTGATGAGAATGTCCGTCTGGTACTCGCCGACATCATCAATGAGACATTTGAGCCGCAAGGCTACAAGGAGGCTCATATATTTGACAAAAAGCACAGGAAGCTGGCTAAGGCTCCCATCCGCGACCACCACACGGAGGCCGCTGCCATACTACCATACGAACAGGCGGTGTATGACTACATCTCCTGGAGAGCACCGGCAGTAAGGCCTGGACTGGGAACGCATGCCTTTTTCCGCTTCGTCAGGAATGAACTGTACCGATATCCACAGCTGGATGTCGGGTACTACATCGCCCTTGACATCCATCATTATTTCCCGATGATGGATCATTCCATCCTCAAACAGAAAATTGCGAATAAGTTCAAGAAAGGGAAGCTGCGTAACTTTATATATAAGGTGATAGACAGTTACCTGCAGGGTGCTCCACTTGGTATCAAGATTGCACAGCTCTTCGGCATGCTTGATCTGGCAGACTTCGACCGTAAGGCAGAAAGATTCTTCGGCATCGCCGATGATCCTGAGCGTATGGCCTACTGGACCAGTCGCTATATCAGCGAGAAGATCTTGACAGCAAAGACGCCTGAGGAGGAAGAAATGATAGGGAGAGGGAGCCAGTTCCTGGCAGAGCGGTTCCAAAGGTTCGCCCGTGAAGGGCTGCAGCACTATTTCCGCTTCGTGGATAACTTTCTAGTAATGCACGAAGACAAGACCTTCCTCAGAATCGTCAGGGACTTGATGATTATGCATCTGACACGGGACTACCTCTTCGTCCTTAATACCGACTACAACGTGAGGCCTACATGGATGGGCATCCGCATCTGCGGATATACCTTCTACCATGATCACGTTGAAGCGGCAAAGCGCAACAAGCAGAATCTCGCACGGAGAATAAAGCGGTTGCAGAAGAAAGGAATAGAGGAGGAACAGATCCGTATCAAGGTGGCAAGCCAACTTGGATTCATTAAACATGCAGATTGCATAAACTTACTAAAATCTTTAGGTATGGAAAAGTCATTAGGAAAAATCATCAACAAAAGGAGGATTAAGCCTCCATTCCCAGGAATGTGTCCCGACCAGAAAATTCACTTCACGTCAATTGTGAATAAATGTGAAACGGGGGGGGGGTAAACGTTAAAATCCTTTTAATCGACTACATTATTCAAGACTCCAAAATTGAGAAGAACACCATTACGGTGAATATTCCAGACTCTGACGGAAACAATCAGGAAATCACGAAGACGGTAGCCGGAAAAGTACTGGCATTCCGATTCAAGAAAATAATCAAGACTTTCGTGATGGGTGAAGAGGAGCGTTACGTGTTCGAGAAACAGAAGGATAAAGACGGAAACCCGACGGATAACGATGCAGAGTTCTACACTTTCACTGGCAGCAAGATCATGATTGACCAGGCACTGAATGATTTCACTCCTGCGGATCTGCCATGTCCTACTATTATACAGCAGTTCCAGGGCAAGGATGGTAAAACTTATACTAAATTCACATAGTTATGGAAAAGCATTCTGTTATCTACACAAGACGTCTTACTTTCGGAAAGTTTGACGCTGGTCACATCATCGGTTACCTCAAAGAGGAACAAGTATTGGATTATCTGCCTGAGGGTGCAGAGGAGCCTGTCACTGGCTACAAGTACACCGGCACAGAAAAGGACGGCGGTACCATTATGCCGTGCAACGACCCCACATCGTATCCGGAGGTGACGAACGCCATCATCCGCTCAGAGTACAGCGAGAGCGATGAGATGGCCATCCACCGCCATTATACAAATGATCCTAATGAGTATGCTGAGGAGTGGCAGGATTATAATGACTTCTGCGAGGCAGCAAAGGTCCTGGCCAAGGATTGGCTTGGCATAGAATAACCTGCTTAATCACTCTGCCATCACACTGCCATGCCGCCCATCAGCGACGTGGCAGTGTATTTTTATGCCCATTATCTATTTCTTACCTTTGCAGAAAAAGAAGCGTATGACATCGAATCAGAAAGACGTTACACAATATACGTGTGCAGTATTCTCATTGGTAGCAGGTATTGCACTCTGCTACATAAACTTCCTCATGCAGGGAGATGTCACAAACGGAGTGCTTGGCATGACAGGTATGTGTATGTCATTCTCCGGTGGAGTATTTGGATTTAGCATCTGGGTCAGAGGCAAGGTGACTGAGGTGAAAGACTATGTTGATGCGAGGATTAACAAATATGATAAAGAGAATGAGAATGATGACAACAAGCAACCAGGGAAAGAACCTGATTAAGGAGGCAGAAGGCCTCAGGCTGGATGCCTACCGCTGTCCGGCTGGTATTCCCACCATCGGATGGGGACATACAAAAGGCGTGAAGATGGGACAGCATATTACTCTCGCAGTGGCCGAAGACCTGTTGGTAGAGGATATCGCTCCCATCGAACGCCTGCTTAACGGCATGAAGATAAACTTCCGGCAGGAACAGTTCGACGCGCTCGTTAGCTGGATCTTCAACCTCGGAGAGGGGAAATTCAAGGGTTCCACGATGTATAAGCGCATTGTCGGGAATGCCAAGGACGAAGAGATTACCGACCAGATGGTCAAGTGGATCAACGCCGCAGGCCGTCCACTTCCGGGACTCATGAAGCGCCGCGTGGCAGAAGCCAACCTCTTCTTAGGTTACGAGAAATACAAAATTGCTAACATGATTATAGTCAAGGTGTGAAGAAAATTATTATTGCAGCAATTATCGGTATCGCCATCGTGGTGATGGCCAGATACGGACAGGAAGGTTACAAGAGTGAAATCAGGCAGCTGAAGCAGCAGCTGGCACATGCCCAGATCCATGTGCCCGTAGAGCGCGACACCGTCATGATTCATGACACGATCCGCGAGGTGGCCACGTCGCCGGTTATCATGGCTGAGCTCCGCGACCTGCGCCGCCAGCACCTCATCGATGAAGAGACCATCAAGGCCCTGGGACTGAAAATGAAACAGCTCGATGCCGTTCAGACCACGAGCCTCGAGACTAAAGATACTGCGCGAGCAGGCGTTGTTATAAATAGTAGTTTGTTTAGTTATGAAGACGAGTGGAGTCATCTGGAGTTCTCTCTCGACGACTCCACCTTTTACTACAACATCCGCGACTCGCTGGAAACTGTCGTCTACCACGAATACAAACACCGCTTCCTCTGGTGGCGCTGGGGCGTGAAAGGCTACTGGGTGAAGATCGTCAACTTCAACCCCAACGCACGCGTAGCATATAATAGGTATGTCAAGCCTGAGAAATAATCTCGGGCTTTTTTTTGATTTTGTCTAAATAAGGAATCCGAGAGATCATTTATGGTGGGGATTCTTGCAAATTTTTGGAAAAGTCCGTATCTTTGCAGACGGGATTTATGGCAGAAAAGAAAACATCATTCTAAGACAAACTTATGGCAACCGTGGCACTGACAAGTCAGGACTACTCTGATTTGCTGAGATACTTAGCCTTCGATCGTAGAAGGGTAGTGCTCAACAATACGCAGGTAAACAAATTGTTGTTTATGTGTTATGGTACTTATTATGCCAGGACTTCAAAGAGATTGTTTGAAGAAACGCCCAAGGCATGGCCTTTTGGTCCAGTCTTTCCGCGCGTTTACAAAACATTTGACCAGAAGTCTATGCCTATCAGCATAAAAGAGAACATTCCTCTTTTTAGCGAGAACCGAGAAGCTGTTAACATTTGTGTTTCTGTCATAGACAAGTACAGTCACGCCAGCGCCTATAATCTGAGCATGTGGTCACATAAAGAAGGGTCTCCATGGTACCAAACCGTTTACTCTGAGACTCCGATAGTTTGGAACAAAGAAATCAAGGATGAAATCATCAAAGAATACTTCGTCAAATACCCAGTCATCTCAGCAAGCTGACAGTTCTCTGGACATCTTGCAAGGGAAGAATTCAAGGAACGAAGACTTTATTCCTTGGAGCAATTTCTTTTATAAGATATGGTGGAATATTCGCAATCTCTTCTTAAACCCTTTCAGGGAGAAGAAGAAGGAATTGCAACTATTGGATCAGGTGAGCATCATTATCAGCGAGGGCGATCCGGTAAAGGTGGCTGAGACATGCGAAAAATATATTGCGCTGCATCGTATAGTGGAAAACACAAGAGCACGACGACGGCTCGAGAAATGGATAACGCGCCTGATAGTAAGTTATCTCGTCATTGTTTTTTTATTGGTGCTTTCTAATTCTTCATCATCCTGTCTTGCAGAAAGAGGACTTCCATACATCAAGATGGAATCAAGTATCGTTATCGCTCTTTTAACAACCACTACGGTCAATATTGTTGCATTAGGTATTATATTGGTAAGGGGACTTTTTCATGAGCATGAAAATAAGGACATGAACAAGGAGAATCCTTCCAAAGCAGAATCTTAGAATGAGTCTAAAAAAGACTGATAACATAAAAATTTTCACGGAATCGCTTGGCGGTTCCGTTTTTTCTTCCTATCTTTGCATCGTTCAAACTTAATAGCGACAGGAAGTCGCTGCCTCAGGGTGGCTATTTTTATGTCCGTACTTTATTGGTAAAAGATATCGCAGCAACCGCGTCGTGGATACGGAAACGCCCACGGAGTTTTGCTATTAAGACTTGAACAGCGCGTAGTGCTGCATTTTTATTGTTCAAAAATTAATAGTTATGGAAACAAAGAATTATTTCGAGAGAGAGAACCTGACGGATCAGCAGCTGTTCTGCCAGCTCCAGGTGTCTAAGAAGTTCCGCAAGTCGATGGACGCAAAGGAAGCCTATCTGCTGACGTGGATGGTGGAGAACGCGGTACACCGCTCCGCTACACAGAAAGAGGTGAAGGTCCTCGTCGACCGCATCTATCAGCAGGTGTGTGCCATGAACGCATGCCGCTCCATGGGGCCGTACCTGGTGTTCAGCTACAGTCCGCTGACCAGCGACGAGTCCGGATTCATCCGCATCGAGCGCACCAGCGGGCGCCACCAGTCGGTACTGTTGCCCATCATCGACTACCGAGGCGCGGTGAAAATGCAGGAATAGGGATTTTCCCTTGCAGGATTCAGGAATTAGTATTAACTTTGCACCAAAAGAAAGGGATTGAGTTATGTTTTTCTTAGGATCATTCAGCATTATATTTGCCTTGGTGTTTGTCATCGCGATTCTGGGAATGGCAGCCTTATACCTTCTGAAGGGCACCATCGGTTTGGCTAGTGCCACCTGTATAGGCTTTGCCAGGGTGTTTAGGTTCATGAAGAAACTTGTACTTGGCCAGAAAGATGATCAGTGCCTCTCTGCTACGGATTCCCTCAAGCTAACGGTATTCCTTTTAGTGTTCTACATTGTCGTATTAGTCTTAGTTGCCAACATCTCATAGTATTTTTACGGTTGGGGCTTTAGCGGTATATTTGCAGTATAATTGCAATTATACCGTTTTTTTATGGCAAAGACAGAAAGATACGAGACCGTCATTCGGCTCAACACTGAGCAGGCAAAGAAAGAGATCGACACACTTGAGAAGAAGATTGCCGACCTGAGAAAGAAACAGTCGTCATACGCCCCGGACTCCAAGCAGTTCAAGAACCTGGAAAAGGAGATTGACAAGACCAAGTCGAAGCTTGACATGATGAAGAACCGCGTGGAAAGCGTCAATGACGCTCTCAGAGGCATGTCTGATGCAAAACCGAAGCAGCTGAGGGATACCATCAGGGATATCAACACCCTTCTCAATAGCGGTGATATAGAGCGTGGTAGCGAGAACTGGAAGGCTTTGACAGCCGCACTGAAGGAGGCCAACACGGAACTAACCAAGATTAAGAATGAGTCCAAGGCCTCACAGCCGATAATGGGCAAATTCTTCAAGTTCCTCAACGACAGCTGGGGTGGCATACTCATTCTCGTGCAGAGCATCTCCGGTGTTACCATGACCATCCGCAAGTCGGTAGAGGACTACGCCAAGATGGAGGAGGAAATGGCCGACGTGCGCAAGTATACTGGGCTGACCGCTGATCAGGTGCGCGAGCTGAACGAGGAACTGAAGAAGATGGACACCCGGACGCCTCGTGAGCAGCTGAACCAGCTGGCAGGCAGTGCCGGACGTCTGGGCCTGCAGGCAAAGAAAGATATCCTGGAATTCGTGGAAGCTGCCGACATGATAGGCGTAGCCCTGGGCGATGACCTGGGAGACGGTGCCGTGGACAAGATAGGCAAATTGGCCATGGCCTTCGGCGAGGATGAGAAGAAAGGCCTGAAAGCCGCCATGCTCTCCACTGGTTCCGCTCTGAACGAGCTGGCACAGAACTCCAGTGCTCAGGCAGGCTATCTCGTGGAGTTTACGGCCCGCGTGGCAGGCTTCGGCAAGCAGCTGGGACTGACGCAGGCGCAGATTATGGGTTTTGGCACGGTGATGGATGAGAACCTTCTGAAAGATGAAATGGCGGCCACCGCCTTCGGAAACATGCTGACCAAGATGCAGACCGACACCGAGAAGTTTGCGCGTATAGCAGGCATGGACGTGAAGGCCTTCACTAAACTGCTGAATGAGGATGCCAATGCCGCCATCCTCGCATTGGCTGAAAATCTGAAGAAGGCTGACCCGCAGAACATGATGAAGATGCTCGACGACATGGGGCTTGACGGATCGCGTGCCGTGGGCGTCCTGTCCACTTTGGCCGATAAGATTGACGACGTGCGGCGCCATCAGGAACGCGCCACCGAGGCTTACGAGAAAGCCATGAGCGTACAGGGCGAGTTCAACACCATGAATACCACGGTACAGGCAGAGATAGAGAAAGCCAAGAAACGTTTCCACGAGCTCTCTGTAGAACTCGGCGAGAAACTGCTTCCTGTAGTGAAATACACCATCACCAGCGGTTCGCTTCTAGTGAAGGCCCTCAGCGTGATAGCTGGTGTTGTGACACGTAACTTCGGACTGATATCCCGACTTGCCGTTCTCATCGGAGGCTATACGGCGGCAGTCCAAATTGCCACCAATGCCACAAAGATATGGAGTGTTGCCACAAAGGCCACTCCATGGGGGCTGGCTGCCGCAGGCCTGGCTCTGGTGATTACGGCCATCGACAAATACAAGACCAACATGGCCGAGGCTAGGAAGAAAGCCGAGGAACTGAATATGACAGAGGCTAATGCTGTCACACAGTACTCTGAGGAGGCCCGTAAAATCAAGACGCTTGACAAAATCATGCGCGATGAGACCGTCAGCATCGACCAGCGACGTAAGGCTTTGGAAAAGTTAAAAGCAATCATTCCTGACTACAATGGAATGCTTGACGAGGAGGGCCGTCTGACACGCGACAACAAGAAGGCTATCGATGACTATCTTGTGTCACTCGAGAAGCAAATCCGGCTGAAGGCATACAAAGACAAACTGGAGGAGCTGTATAAGCGTCAAGGTGAGCAGGAGGATGCACAGCGTGAGGCCTCAGATAAGTATTGGAACACCAGACAGTCTAACACGCTTCAGGGACAAAGAAACAGCCTGTCAGGAAAACTCATGGACTTCCTCGGTATCGGTGAGGAAGCTGGGCTGAAACGTACACTCGATAAGGCCGACAGGGAACTGGCCGACACCAACGATAAGATAGAAACCCTGAAGAAAAAGATATCTGACGTCGGTGAATTAGCAGACAAAGAGGTCAAAAAGTCTGAAGGGGATGGAAACGATCCCGGAGGCACAACCCCATACATTTCCGATGCCGATCGTAAGAAACAGGAGGCCGAGGCAAAAAAGGCGAATGCTGAGAAATTAGAGCAGATGCGCGAGGCCGACAAGGAGGCAAAGGCCATCATGGACAACCGGCTGGCAGAAAACATGCTGAACTATCAGGCCGGTCTTCAGGACTACCGCCAGTTTATGGCCAATCAGGAAAGGATTCAGAGGGAAGGTCTGCAGGCACGCCGTGATGCTTGGGACGAAGATACGGCAGAGTATGCAAAATACCAGAAGCAGCTAGCAGCCCTGCAGCTGAATGGTGACCAGGAACGCACACGCCAGACTGTAGCGGCAATAGATCGCGACCATAAAATCATGAGGGAATGGCTGAAGAGCCGTTTTGACGATCAAAACAGTGAGTACTATCAGAATGAGGTTGCCTTGAACGAGGCATTATACGAACAGGATATTGAGTTCCTGAGAGAAAAAGCCAAGCTCTACCGTAAAGGATCCTTGGAGCGTATGCAGATAGAGTGGGAGATACAGGACAGAGAGGATCTGCATCAGCTGGAACAGCAGCGCACCTTCCAGCAGATGGTTGACGACCTGAAGACATCCTATCTGCAGCAGGGCAATGCCAAGCGTGAGCAGCTGGAGCTGAATGCGCTGGAGACGCTAAACAAGCAGAAACTGCTGACGGAAGAGGAATACCAGCGTGCCAGGCTGGCCATCCAAGCACAGTATGCACAGGCACAGACGCCTGACGAGAAGACGGCAGCTGCTGGAGCCGACATGCTGAAGGTGGCTCAGACTTCTGCTGCCAAGGATGCCGGTACTGGTACCAGCACACCCATCTATGGTACCATATCGATGTATGTGGCCACCATGGATAAGCTGAAGGAACTGTATGGTCAGGATGAGAAAAACCACGAGGCTTATCTTGCTGCAAAGCAGCAGGCCACGGCGCAGTTCTGCCAGCAGCTGGCCAGCGAGTTCCAGGCGGCCTATCAGACCATCGGAAACCTGATGTCTGCTGCATCGTCATACTATGGTGCACAGTCTGACTACGAGGTGGCCATGACCAAGAAAAAGTATGAGAAGCAGATAGAGGCCGCTGGCAATAACCAGAAGAAAGTCAAGAAACTGCAGGAACAGCAGGCCAAAGAAGAGGCGGCCATCAAGACGAAGTACAACAATAGGCAAGTGAAGATCCAGATTGCCCAGGCACTGGCTCAGACGGCTACCAATGCCTTGAATGCCTATGGTTCTGCAGCAGCTATTCCTGTAGTCGGATATATCCTAGCACCTATCGCTGCAGCAATGGCCGTCGCTGCCGGTATGCTGCAGGTGGCTACCATCAAGAAACAGGCCGAAGCCCAGCAAGCCGGATACTACGAAGGTGGTTTTACAGGTGGCAAGCGATATCGCAAGGAAGCAGGCATAGTCCATGAGGGTGAGTTTGTGGCCAACCATCAGGCCGTCAATAATCCCAATGTCCTGCCATTCCTGAACTTCTTAGATCAGGCACAGCGCAACAATACCGTCGGAAGCCTGACAGCTCAGGACGTGTCGCGCTCCATGGGCGCTGCTGGTACCACGCAGATGATTACGCCCATTGTCAATGTCAATACAGACAATGAGGAGCTTCGTGATGCCGTGGATGGTCAGCGTGAAGCAACACAACTGCTCGTACAGAGGCTGGACGATGGGATTCAGGCATTTGCCGTTATAGACGGGCCAAACGGACTTTATCAAGCTTTAAAGAGATTCGAGAGACTCATCAGTAAGAAATAGTATTTATGACAGAAGTATATATTAACCAACAGAGAGCATTCTTCAAAGAGGATACAAATCTGAAGCTTACAATTGAGAACACTTTCTTCGAGGATGCAGGAAGCTATACACTCGACGTGGTATTCCCACTTACCATCGAGCAGAACAGGAGGGTGTTTGGTGCCATTAAC
Source organism: uncultured Prevotella sp. (assembly GCA_900315695.1). Lineage (GTDB taxonomy): Bacteria > Bacteroidota > Bacteroidia > Bacteroidales > Bacteroidaceae > Prevotella. Next base: position 27,120 of record ONAE01000021.1, read on the forward strand.
CGCATAGACGTGTCAAAGCGGTACCAAACTTTCGATGCAATGATAGTGGTGGACTCAAAGCTGGTGTTCAAAGGAACGGCAAAGATTACGAATATAAACGATTCAGAAGTCAAGCTGCAGCTCCTGTCCGGCAACAGCCATGTAAAATTCTGGATAAAGGCTCAGAAAATGTACATCGATGACCTGGCATACGAGTACACAGATAACAGGACGTCATTTGACCACTATGTCAACAATGATGCTTTTGGTTCTATGTCGATATTCTTAGCTGGTACTTTCCCGGGGAAAAAGGGCTTGTTCTGTTATGTCCCCATCCTTGACGAGAATGGTGGAGACGAAGGCTCATCACGGTCAAACGGCCTTCTAAATGAACACTTCCTTATGATAAACAATGACGAATGGAACGTCATCATACGAGGCTACGAAGTTGATCATGAGCCTGTGTACATAGAGATGACACGAAACAGTATATGCCCGAATCTGATGTTTGTATTCAGGTGGATTGTCGGACATCTGGGATATACCATCAGGAGGAACGACAGGGACAGTGTGTTCCTGAACTCCATATATATTGCTACGGCAAGGCGTACGACTGTTGCCAGCAACAACTACAACATGAAAAGCAGCTCAGAGGAAAAGGCTATGGGCAAGGCTTTGCCGCATTGGACTGTGGAGGAATTCATCAAACAGCTGCAGAACTTCCTCAATGCGACTATCATTTTCGACGACCTTACAGGAACCGTCGATATTATCAGCGATACATTCACTGATGGCGTCATAGACATCACCGACTCGGTGGAGGATGAATACGAGGTGGAGGTGATAGATGACGAAGACGTGGAAGCAAATCTCTATGACTCCAATGTGAACTATAAGGAGGGTGCCAGCGACTACCACGACATCGATATGGTGGATAGTGAAGTCATCAAGACCTTCACAGAGGTCAAGTGTACCTATGACCAGTTCCTGGCACAATGGGGCGAAATGTCAGATTCTGACAAAAAAATCACCATTTGGACAACGGAGAAGGGGCAGTACTGTGCGAAGATTAATGTCGACGAACAAGGCAACGAGACGCTGGAGAGAATACGCTTCAACCATTTCGGCGGCATAGTCAGAAATACGGCGAATGACAACGATATTGAGCTGAAGATTTCGCCAGTGGCCACTACGAAGGAAATCGACATGCACATCTATACATATTATACAACACAAAATGGCGCAAGAATATACATGGGTGACCCTAAGGCAACCTGTAAGCAGACTGTCCTCTGCCTACAGAACCAGTATGAGGCAGCCAACAAATCAACTGTTTGGGATGCTATAAATGGAGAGCATGCAGAAGAGTCACCAAAGGAGGATATCATGCAGGTGTTCCTGATGGATGACAAGGCCATCCCGAGTGGTTACTACCATCTGACGTTCCAGACACCGTTTACGCATTGTAACTATAACCTTCCAAATAATTCCGTCATTCATAGCGACTGGTCGCTTTCTCTGGCCAATGACAACACATCCCACAACATCGGTAAGCTGCACATTACTGCCAGGACACAGAACCGTAATGCGGAACACCGCATCAAGTTCCTTGCTGATAAGATACCGTCTGTTTATTCCATCTTCATTGTCAGGAACAAACGCTATGCTTGTAAAAAACTCGAAGTACAATTCGATGCCAGAGGTATGAACAAAGAAATCAACGGCTATTTTGAAGAGATATTATAGGCTACCGTCGAAGGTTTTGACTTCATCCGGTACCTGTTTCTCTTTTTTAAGATACCTGTTGGTTACGGCCACATCGGAGTGGCCGGCCTGGTCACGAGCTATGACGACACCTTTGGCATTGGCAAGGTCGCGGATGCCGGAATCCTTCAGGGAGTAGAACTGGTAGCTGGAAGGCCATCGCAAAGCCTTGCGCATCTTTCCCCATTCGTAGCGGAAAGAGTTCAGGAAGGTCATTTCAGGACCAGGCTTCAGGCCTTCACCGAAAATATAGTATTGTGATGGTGAATCGAAGGTTTTGAGGGCTAGCATCAGATCAAGGACCTTCATGTTCAGGCCAACCTGACGCTCCTTGTGGTTTTTAGCAACTTCCGCAGGAACGGTTACTTCCCTGTCTGCAATCGATATGTTACCAATCTTCAGGTGTCGCAATTCATCCGGACGGATGAGAGTATAGTATTCCATCATGCAGGCGAGAAGGAAATGTTTGTTATTATTATTAAGGTATTCGCGCATGCGTGCGAGAGCTGTCTTTGGCAGTGCATCACGTTTCTTTTCACTTTCACGGAGCATGTGCACGTCTTCAACAGGATTCCTGCTGATGTACTTTCGCTCCACCAGCCATGTACCAACGGTTGACAGCCACGTGCGGTAATTATTGCGCGTCGTGGCAGAGACATCCTTATCCATAATAAGGTAGTCCAGGAAATCTGTGACAAAGCTGCGATCGAACTGATAAATGAAGCTGATATGCAAATGACATTCGCTGATGTACGTCTCCAACGTTCCGACTCTGGATAAATAGTCATAGGCAGTCTTATGCTTCAATGTACCCTTGGCCTCCATGGAGGAGATATAGTCGCGGTATTTCTTCAGCACATCGTCGAACGCCGTCAGGTGCCTGGTGCTGTCGCTGGCAACGAACGGGTTCCATCCCTTTATCAGCCTGTGGGTGATACTGGTGATGAGGAGTGAGGCCATCATCCTGCGTTCGCCGACAGTCTTACATCTGTCGAGCATGTATTTCTTCCTTTTCATCCGCTCAGAAACGGGATCCCATGCGAAGAAATCAACATACCAGCTCTTACCAGTATGAAGTTGGGGTAGTGTGTATCCCACTAGCGCTGCACCTGATAGAAATTCACCTATGGGCATTTTTTTTGTTGGCGAAAATCCAGAGGATCCGCCAACAGGTTCAACAATTGTGTCCGAGTTGTGTCCGAGTTCAGTCCCGGAGGATATGAAAAAAGTCCCATCATCAGGGACTTTATCATTTACTTTAGTTGCGGAGGCAGGATGGCTGTAATGCCTTTGTAGAGTGGTGTTTCCGACGTTTCATGAAAAACACGTTATTTAGTGTCCGAGTTGTGTCCGAGTTTTAAAGCCAAGTCGAGACGTGCACCGAGTTCATCTTTGACTTTTTTTAGGTCTAAAATTCTTTCATCTTTTTCCTTAATCAGCATTCTCAGGGCTTTATTTTCTGCTTGTAGCGACTTTACATCCTGATTCACGACGGAGGAATTTATGATGTTTTGATTTCCGACAATAAACGGAGATGCCCCTATTTTGTCCGAGCCGCCAAAGAAGTCATCCAGAGATATGTCCAGGATGTTACATACCTTCATGGCGGTTTCTATAGTCGTATTTGGACGCCTCAGGAAATCGTTAATTGTTCTGTGGGTATCCTCTCCCCACATAAGAATAGCAAACTGTCGCTCAGTCATGCCACGCGATGCAATGGCTTTTCTGAGAAATTCGAGATTGACATTGACACATTCGTACCTCATGTTACACATATTTGTGTTAAATCCTCTTAAAGACGGAAAGATTTTTCCGTCATTATTAGGATTATTCCGTTTTTAATATTAATTTTGCCACAAAATTAAATATTTAATCCGAAATAAACAAGAAAATTATGGCAGAAAATCAGAGCATTGACGTGAGGGTTTATTACCAGTCACTATCGAAAAAGGACAAAGGAAAGTTTCTTCGGTACCTTACTCAGAGGTACGAATATCCGACCGCCACAATGAGCGGGAAACTCAGAGAGAACAACGTCAGCGAATTGCGCCGCGATGAGTTGGAGAACATCACCAAGACCATAGAGACAGGCGTATGGAGGCAGTAGAGTTCAGGGTATCTCCAGACGGCAAGGTTTACTACAAACAAGGTAAAGCTGAGGAAAAGCGGCTTACCAGGTTCAGCACAGGTATCTGTTTGGAGATGCTGGGTATTATCAACGAGAGGTTCCCTGGAGCATGGGCAAGGCTTCGCTTGTTATACAAGCCAAAGAACAATTCTTCTGCAGCTAAGGATGTAGCCGCATTCTCTATAATTGAGCGCTTTATCCGCTGCAACTTTGGGGAGCATGATTTGCTTACTCCAGATATCGAGAGGGACATCCTCCATTTTGAGGAAGTCCGCTGTCCTCTTAGGGGAATATGCCAGGATGAAAATATCATCTGTAAACCTCAGAGTCTATACAGGTTAACGCCTGCAGAAAAGGAAGTCGCCAAACTGTACCTGAGGGGTGACACATTCGATATGATTGCAAGAGAGCTGGGGAAATCTCCATCTACAGTGAAGCAGCAGCTTTGGAAACTGAAGAAGAAACTTGGTGCCAAGAACTGCAGGGAGATCAT
>ONAE01000140.1:0-4999 GCA_900315695.1 uncultured Prevotella sp.
GAACAAGATTAAAGGTAGTAAGAACTATGGTAAATACTATGCTCACACGGTGAAGCGCGGTGTCGTTTCACTGGAGGACATCGAGGCGATGATTGAGGAGAACTGCACGGCGAAGGCTTCGGATGTGAGGCTCGTGCTTAGGGAACTGTTCGACACGGTGAAGTTTTACATGCAGAACGGCTATACGGTTGATCTCCGCGAGATGGGCAAACTGTCGATCTCAGTGAAGAGTGTGTGCGTGGATGACCCCAAGGAATTTCGTCGCGATCGCCATATCACGGGTTTTAAGTGCAACTACACACCTGATGGCAAGCGCTATAAGTCATTTGACGGCCAGGCCAAGGGGCATATCCACCGCAGCATTCTCGACGGTTGCGAGGCCATCGAGACCCGTTATTACGACACCTCTGAAACGAAGGAAGACTGATTGAAATCAGTAGGAGAGCGTTAAAAATACGTTAAATAGTTATTGAACTAATTAATTTAGTTTAATAACTATATTATTTAGTTGTATATAACGAAAAGTTTTAGTTACTTTGCGGCAGGTAAAGATAAAGACGCGCAAATTGATTGAATCACTAAAAGCAAAAATGACAATGAAGAAGCTAACCAATAAAGAAAAGGAGATTATGGATTTGTATTGGCAGCATGGTCCCATGTTCGTCAAGGAACTCTTGGAATTCTATGACGAGCCGCGCCCGCATTTCAATACATTATCCACGATGGTACGCATCTTGGAGAAGGAAGGATTTCTTGATCACAAGCAGTTTGGTAATACCTACCAGTATTATCCCGTCGTCACTGAGGCGGAATATGGTCGTAGTTCCATTGCAGGTGTGATAAAGAATTACTTCAATAACTCCTATCTTTCTGCTGTATCCTCTTTCGTCAAGGAAGAGAAAATCTCTGTTGAAGAACTGAAGGAACTGATAGACCAAATCGAGAACCAGAATGATTGAGTTTCTGATATACGACCTGAAGGTGGCTGTGCTTCTGGCGGTGTTCTATATGTTCTACCGTCTGATGTTGGCCCGTGAGACGTTTCACCACGTCAACCGTATCGTGCTTCTGTTGACGGCTGTAGCCTCGTTTGTCCTGCCTCTCTGTGTGATTACCATTCACGAGACGGTGGTCGTGCAGCGGGCTGCGCATGTGGCGGTCGGCAGCTTTCAGGTCGATGCGATAGGCGAGGAGAGTGCCATGCCCCTATGGCAGATCGTCTTACCTGTGTTATTTATAATAGGTATGGTGACAACCCTCGTACGCATACTCTTATCGTTATTCAGAATCATCAGAATCATTAGGCATAGTGAACTACATCCGCAAACTGACGGAACTACGATCTGCGTGACCGGTAACGCATCGTTGGCGCCCTTCAGTTGGATGCATTATATAGTGATGAACCGCAGTGACTACGAAACCAGTGATGCTGCGATTCTTGCTCATGAACGGGGGCATATCCGTCTTCACCACTCGTGGGACTTGCTCCTCGTTGACACCCTCACCGCCCTGCAATGGTTTAACCCTGCTATGTGGATGCTGCGCTCTGACCTCAGGGCTATCCATGAGTATGAAGCCGATGCAGCGGTACTCTCTCAAGGCATCAATGCGCGCCAATATCAATACCTGTTAATCACAAAAGCCGCGGGCATCGGCGGGTACTCCCTTGCCAACTTGATGTCCGATATGATGAACCGCAGAAACAAAAGAAAGAAGGTTTGGCTTATGGGACGTGGACACCGCAAGCAGGAACGAATTCTGAAACACGTGATACTTTTGCCGTGGCGTTGTCATACGACACGATTCCAGGTGAAACCTATACAGCTGTGGGGACATATGAACCTGTTCAAGGTGATGTGTTCGATGTCGTGGAGGAGATGCCACAGTATCCCGGTGGGCCTCAGGAACTCTTTAAGTTCCTCAGCGAAAACGTACAGTATCCTGCAGAGGCAGAGAAGGCTGGCATTCAGGGGCGTGTCATCCTGACATTTGTCGTTGAGAAGGATGGCAGTATCTCTAAGCCCACAGTGGTGAAGTCGGTCGATCCTTTGTTAGATGCCGAGGCCGTCCGCGTCATCAGCGCTATGCCGAATTGGAAGCCAGGCAAACAGAATGGCAAAGTGGTTCGCGTCAAATATACCGTTCCCTTGAGCTTTAATCTCGATGGCAGGGGAGAGGAAATTGACCATTTATGCAGGGAGGACGGTACAATCGTCGAGATTGATATTGAGAAAGGCGACACTACAATTGTGAAACCTCTTTTCATCGTTGACGGTAAGGTTATGGATGGTAGAAAGGTGTATTCGATTAATTCCAAGACCATCGAGCGTTATTATATGCAAAGTGGTCAGGAGGCTGTCAAAAAGTATGGCGATAAGGCCAAGGACGGTGTAATCCTCATTACGCTCAAAAAGGATCATTAATCCCTCGTATCGGTATGCATAGAATATTTGCGATGTTAATCCTCGCCCTTTTGACGGTTTCCCCCGTCAGGGGCGAGGCTATTGATTCCTTGCAAGTCTGTTTGCTGCAAGGCGATAGTTGTATGCAGCAATTCAACACTTTTGAGGCGCTGAAGTATTATCAACGTGCCTACAGGATAGCAGAACTCCAAGATAGTGTGCGCTTCTCGATGGATGACAGTGATGTGCTGAGTAAGTACGTGCCCGAGGACAAGATACCCCGTGAAGTTCGTTTGAAACTTGCCGACTGTTATTACAAGCGTGCCGACTATCGACAGACTGCCGAGCTCCTGAAGAACATGCCAGAGGATAGCCTTTCTCATGAGGCTTTCCGTCAGCTTGCCTTCAGTTATCAGAAACAAGGCGACAATGATTCCTTTATGTATTGGGCTGAACAGCTGATCTATCGTTATCCGATGGATGGTGAGGTGGTGGCAGGCTTGACGCTCGCTTTTGCCAGAGCCAGCCAACCGCAAAGAGGTATCGTCTGTGGCATGGGATACTGCCAAAGGGACTCCACGAATATCATGGTGAACAGGGCGCTGGCTGATGCGTGGTTTATGAATCGCGATTTCACAGCGGCGGCCAACCTGTATGAACGGCTACTTCAACAAGGTGACTCGACCTTTAATACGCTTTACTCAGCAGGTATGTGTTACTCGCAGATAGACAGTCTTGAACAGGCTTATGGGTATCTGCATGATGCTTTCCTTCTCTCTCAAATGCAGCATGCTGGCTGTGCTTATCGCCTTGGTGTGGTGTGTGTTGATACAAAACGCTATACTGAAGGACTTGCCTGCTTGAGTCTTGCCAAAAGATTGATGCAGCCTGATAGCGCCATTATGAAGGCTATTACACTCTCACAGGGCGAGGGCTATTATCTGATTCAGCGTTACGATGAGGCCGTTGCCGCATGGAAAGAACATCTTGGCTACAATCCGTCATCTGGTGCTACTTATTATAATATTGCGAATGCTTATGCCTATCTGCTCAAGGACCCAGAACAAGCCAAGTCTTATTATCAGCTGTTTATCGAGAAATCTGCTGAGATAGAAAAACCTACACCCCAATTGGTTGAGATGGTTGAAGATGCAAAGAAAAAGCTCAAGACGAAATAAGAACTCTTTTGTATATCTTCTTTTAAAAAAGGTGCACGCTGATTCCTCAGTCATGCTCTTGCAACCAGTCAGTAAGCACCTCGCAATACTCTTTGTGGGCATCTACGAAGCACATGTGACGGGAATGGCGGAACAGATGCCATCGGCTATTAGGAATGTTCTCGTAAAGAGAGGCGGCAACAACTGGGGTGCAGATGTCTTGCGTACCACTACAGATCAGTGTGGGCAGGGATATCTGGCTCAGCTTGTCTGTGTATTCAAAGTCCTTCAGACTGCCTAAAGGCTGATACTCATTGGGGCCCCAGCCATACAGGTAAGCCTCTGTTCCAGCACGCTTCGGGCGCTTTAGGCACTCAGGCGAGTTCTCGTCGATGTTGGTCACATAAAGCTCGAAGTAGTGCTCGTTGGCGCGAAGGTAGCCTGGGGCATCCCATTTTCCGGTAGCTTCTGCTTGCCAGATCGCCTCCTGGTCTTCTGCCGGCATGTATTTGATGAGTCGGTGCTGTTCGCTGGCCCACAGTGAACTGGAGGCATGACCTGATGAGAGGATCAGTGACTTGACGCCTGCGGGCTTCTCGTCGATTGCATACGCTATCGCCTGCATAGCACCCCACGACTGACCGAGAATGTGAACCTCGTCCAGATGAAGATACTCGCGGATGGCGATGAGCTCGTCAATCCACGTCTTCAGTGTCCATAGTTCTGGGTGCCCGTCGAGATAGGAGTTGCCGCAGCCTATCTGGTCGTATGATACGACTTGCCGTCCGGTATCTGCAATGCAGTCGAGTACCTCGAAATAGTTGTGTGTACTTCCTGGTCCTCCGTGGAGCAGCAGCAAAGGTGCTTTCTCGGAAGGTTCGCCTACGATGCGGTAGTAGGTCTTGTAACCCATAAATGGCATATAGCCCTCGGTGATGTGGTGGTTCATTTTATGCGTCTTAATTATTTATTGTTTGCGGATGCGAAAATACACATTTATTTTGAATTAGCATAGTTTTCAAAGACTATTTAATATAATATGTAGATATTCTTATTGTCGTAATATGTGGGCTAATATAAACTTAAAAAGTGCAAATATTTCTTGCGAGCAGTATGTTGTAGGTTAAAAAATGCTAAAAGTCACTACCTGCGGGGTTGTAAGTGTTGTGTATTTCACCTAATATATGTACCTTTGCACCCGCAAAAGTGCGTATTGCGCTGGCTCGATAGCTATCAATACCCTGATAAAGAGCAACTTAGCCTTCAAAAATGAAGTAGTTGAGGTTCCTTTTTAAGTGGGTTTGTATGCTTCGCCGTTGCGAGAGACACTTAAAAAGAAACAATATACAAACATTTATTATTTAAATTTTAAACTGAAATGCCAGGATTAATTGGAAGAAAAATCGGAATGACATCCGTTTTCAGTGCCGACGGTAAGAA
>ONAE01000140.1:5011-5996 GCA_900315695.1 uncultured Prevotella sp.
CCACCAAAGCAATGATGGGTATCTTCAAGAAGGCTAACACAACACCAAAGGCCCACTTGGCCGAGTTCAAGTTTGATACCGAGTTGAATCTCGGTGACATCGTTACAGTCGACGTTTTCGAAGGCGCCGAGTTTGTTGACGTTGTTGGTACATCAAAAGGTAAGGGATTCCAGGGCGTCGTGAAACGTCATGGTTTCGGTGGTGTAGGCCAGAGCACACACGGTCAGGACGACCGTCTGCGTAAGCCCGGTTCTATCGGTGCTTGTTCTTATCCCGCCAAGGTATTCAAGGGAATGCGCATGGGCGGCCAGATGGGAGGCGACAGAGTGACAACTCAGAACCTCAAAGTGTTAAAGGTAATACCGGAGCACAACCTGATTCTCGTAAAGGGTAGCTGCGCTGGTTACAATGGTTCAACTGTTTTAATCAACAAGTAAAGATGGAAGTTAGCGTATTAAATATCAAAGGTCAGGAGACCGGAAGAAAGGTAACTCTGAACGAGGCTATCTTCGGCATTGAACCTAATGACCACGTTCTTTATCTGGACGTAAAGCAGTATCTCGCTAACCAGCGTCAGGGTACACAGGGTACAGCTAAGTCTAAGGAGAGAAGCGAGATCTCTGGTTCTACTCGTAAGCTTGGACGTCAGAAAGGTGGCGGCGGTGCCCGTCATGGTGATATTAACTCTCCGCTGCTTCGTGGTGGTGGTCGCGTTTTTGGTCCCACACCTCGTGACTATGGCTTCAAACTGAACAAGAAAGTAAAAGCTCTTGCTCGTAAGTCTGCACTGTCTTACAAGGCACAGGAGAATGCGATTGTAGTTGTAGAGGACTTCACAATGGAGGCCCCGAAGACTAAAGAATTCGTAAATATTGCTAAAAATCTTAAAGTAGATGGCAAGAAGACTCTCTTTGTTTTGTCAGGCACCAATAATAATGTATATTTGTCGGCTCGCAATCTGCAGGGGGCAGAGGTGATGGAGGCT
>ONAE01000089.1 GCA_900315695.1 uncultured Prevotella sp.
TACTTAAGTATGAACATTTAAACCTCATTAAAGTATGAATCGAATTCTTAAATCGCTGCAAAAGCCATTAGTAACTCTGTTCCTGCTCTGTTTGTTCCCTATGGGAGCACTGGCTCAGAACGTTGTAAAGGGAACAGTAAATGATGAAGCAGGCGAGCCGATTATCGGTGCGACTGTGAAAGTGCAAGGTTCCCAGCAGGGATCCATTACCGACTTTGACGGTAAATTCTCAATTCAGGCAGCCTCTAACGCTACCCTCGAGATTTCTTATGTTGGCTACGTGACTCAGAAAGTAAAGGTAGCTGGCAAAAGCGACATCACAGTCGTTCTGAAAGAAGACGCTCAGATGTTGAACGACATCGTGGTCATCGGTTATGGTACAATGAAAAAGAGTGACATCTCCGGATCTGTTGCAACCATCAACAAAGAGCAGATGGAGCGCAAGGTTCCTGTTAACATTGCAGATGCTCTTCAGGGTGCCGCAGCCGGTGTGATGGTGACCAATCAGGACGGTGCTCCTGGCACAAAGTCAGCTATCCGTATCCGTGGTATCGGTACCATCAACGGTGATGCCAATCCTCTGTATGTAGTTGACGGTGTACAGGTCGGTAACAACGCTGACTTCGTGAACCCCTCCGACATCGAGAGCATCGAGGTATTGAAGGATGCCTCAGCTACCGCCATCTACGGTTCTGCAGGTGCCAACGGTGTGATCATGATCACCACCAAGCACGGTCAGAAGGGTAAGATGAATATCAACATCACCGCCGACATCGGTATCCAGACCCTGCCTTATAAGCTGAAGACCCTTACTGGCGATGCTTATGCCCGCAGTATCCGCGAGTCAAAGGCTAACGACGGTGCTACGCTGAACAACCAGATCTGGTCAGAGGCCTATGACGGCAAACGCAACCTGATTGACTGGCAGGACCAGATGTATCGCACTGGCCTGAAGCAGCAATACGGTATCTCAGCCAGCGGTGGTAACGATAAGACCCAGTATAACTTCTCTATCGGTTACCTCGACAACAAGGGTATCATTGTCAACACCAAGTACAACCGTCTGACCTCACGTGCCAGCGTTAAGACACAGGTGAACAACTACATTGAGTTTGGTGGTGACATCAACTATACCTATTCTACTATTCTGGGTAACAACATCGGTCTTGGTAACAACCAGAACCTGTCTTCACAGCGTGATATCGCCCAGATGGCTCCGTCACTTGACTACATTGATGACGTGACTGGTGAGCATGTAAAGGTAAATGTGGTGAACCCTGACGGTACTTTCGGTGGAGGTAAGGCTCCCACACCTGACGGTTGGGAAGGTATGACCGCCGGTGCACAGAACCCCTATGCTACGCAGATGGAAATCGGTCGTGAGACCCGTAACTCACGTGTTTCTATCAACCCCTACATCGACATCACATTCCTCAAGCTGAAGGAGCACAAGCTGAACCTTCACTCAATCGCTTCCTGGACTGAGACACACAGTGACAACGATGAGTTCTCTGGTATGTTCGAGCGCTACAACATGGTTGGTGGCAAGTGGACTAAGGTCAACTACGAAGGCCGTGACAAGGAGTACTACAACTTTGGTCTTAGCCAGAGCAAGGGTATCTCTAAGAGCATCGAGACTTACCTGACCTACAACTGGAATACTGATTTCCACAACCTGACTGCGATGGTTGGTAACACTGTAAGCGACTATGAAGGTTCATGGGTAAGCGGCAGTGGTCACACCTTCTTGTCAAAGGAGAACCGTCAGATCTCTCTGGCAGAGACGATCAACCCCAGCAATGGCGGTTTCAATGCCAAGGTTCGTACCATTTCCTACTATGCCCGTCTGGTTTATAGCCTCTTCGACCGTTATATCATCACCGGTACCGTACGTCGTGACGGTTCATCAAACTTCTCTTCAAGCAACCGTTGGGGTACCTTCCCATCAGTAGCCGGTGCATGGCGTATCTCTGAGGAAAAGTTCATGAAGGATGTGAAGTGGATCGACAACCTGAAGCTCCGTGTGGGTTGGGGTCAGACCGGTAACGCCGGTGGTATCGCTGGCCGTTCTACCTACGCCCTGACTGCTGAGAACACCAAGCATCAGTTCTATGACTTTGGTATGGGCGGTGGTCCTAACGGTTCATTCCACCGTGTTCAGGGCTTGTATGCACCGCTGGTGGATCCAGACCTGAAGTGGGAGACCAACGAGCAGCTGAACTTCGGTTTGGATCTCGGATTCCTGAACAACGACCTGACCATCACTTTGGACTACTTCACCCGTAAGACCAAGGACCTGCTGATCGAGCGTCAGATCCGTCCGTCAGCCGGTAACTCTTCAATCTACACCAACTTCGGTCAGATCAACAACTACGGTTTCGAGTTCTCTGTTAACTATAACAAGCGTCTGAACAAGGACTGGGGTATCAACGTGGCCTTCAACGGTTCTACTCTGAAGAACGAAATCAAGAAGATGGGTGTTGACTATACTTCAACCTGTGGCGGTAGCAACAGCACCTATTCTGCAGAAGACTCCATGGACGGTTCAAACGTCGGTGCTGTCAATGGTACTGGTTTCTTGTGGAACGACCACTCAATCTGCCGTGAGGGCGAGGCTGTAGGTTCTTACTATGGTTACAGGGTAGCTGGTGTCATCAAAGACGAGGCCATGCTGGCTCAGGCCAAGGCTCAGGGACAGGATAAAGCCCAAATGGGTGACTTCCTCTTCCAGGATCTTGACGGCAATGGTAAACTGGATGATAATGACCGTACCATCCTTGGCGATGGTCTGCCTTCATTCAACTTCGGTCTGAACCTCAGCGCTACCTATAAGAACTGGGACTTCAGCATCTACTCTCATGGTGTATTCGGCATGAAGATCCTCTCTTACTCTAAGATGCGTATGAGTATCATGAATCCTTCTGATGACTCCTGGACACCAGCCCTGCTGGAAGAGAGCTACAACAATATGTGGAGCCCCACCAATCCTGGCGGTACACTGGCTCGCCTGACCCGTCTTGATGACAATAAGAACGCCCGTATCAGCGATGCTTGGATTGTAAACGGTGATTACTTCAAACTTAGCAACATCCAGGTTGGCTACAACATTCCGAAGCCTCTGCTCCACACGATCGGCATCAATGCTGCACGTGTTTACTTCGCAGTGCAGAACCTCTTCACCATCGCAGGTTACACCAAGTACGGTGATCCTGAGGTTGGTCAGGGTAGCGTGATCTACACTGGTCTTGACACTGGTCGTTACGCAACACCTCGCACATTCCAGTTCGGTCTTAATGTCACATTCTAATTACATCAAAAGAAATACATTATGAAAAAATCATTTAAATATTTAGCATTGGCAAGTCTTGGAGTCGTTGCACTGTCTTCATGTAACAACGACAATTTCCTGGACGTACCGCAGTATAACATTGTGGGCATTGAAACTCAGTTCGAGAGTGATGACAAGGCCCGTCTCGGCCTGAACGGTATCTATGTCTATAACAACGTTAGTAGAGAGGATGATTGTTGGGGATTCAAACCGAATCTGTTTACCGGTTGCCACCCGACAATGGATACCCAGTGTACGGGTTGGGACGTGAAGTTCCTCGACCAGACTTGGGACGCCAACGTCGGTGAGCTCGGTCAGGGTTGGGCTCATTGTTACGCAGCCATCTGCCGCGCCAACCAATTTCTCTCTGGTCTGGAGTCTGCTACGGATGTAAGCGCTGAGGCAAAGAAGTTGTGTGAAGGTGAGGCTCGCGCCCTCCGTGGCTATTTCTACACCTGGCTGGCTACCACCTTCGGTCGTGTGCCTATGCTTTCTACCGGTGAGGACTTCAACAACACCCCTGAAAAGGCTGCTGCTGAGACCTACGAGGAGATGTGGGACTTCATCATCGCTGACTTCCAGGCTGCTTCTGAGCGCTTGGATTGGACACCGTACAATAATGAGTATGGCCGTTGCACCAAGGGTATGGCGAAAGCTTACCTGGCTGATGCCTATATGTGGAAAGCTTACCGTTGCCCAGACCAAGCTGCTGACTGCTATGCCAAGGCTAAGGCTGAGCTGAAGAGCATCATCGACAGCGGTACTTATGAGCTGTCCAGCAACTTCGCTACCAACTGGGATCCTGCTGGCTTCTGGAACAAAGAGTGTATCTGGGCTTTGTGTTCAGATGAAGGTAATGAATGGAGCAGCTGGGGTGGCGACCGTACCATCACCTTCGCTAATCCAAACATGCTGAAGTGGTTCTGCGCATGTCCTGAGAACGGTGGCTGGGGTGCTGAGTACCTCTCTTGGGAGTGGTATGACTGCTACGAGCCCGGTGATACCCGTCGTGATGCATCTTGCGCTACTGGTGCTGTTCCTGCTGATCAGATGGAGAAGTATGGTATCGAGAAGTCTAATGTCGTTTGGGGATTCAATCCTTATCTGAAGGATTCTCTCGGTGTCAAGAATGACGCTGGACAGGTGGTTAAGCCTTTCATCAATCCTGAGGGTGTTGAGTCTGGTACAAAGACCATGCAGTTCCACTTCACCAACGGTGAGTTTGCTCCCGCCATCTGGACCACGAAGATCTGGCGTAATGCATACGCTGACGGTAACTCTTGGGGTACACAGATGTGGTCGCCGACCATCATCTACGGCAAGCGTTATGCTAACGTGCTGCTCGACTATGCTGAGTGCTGCTTCCGTACTGGTGACGAGGCTACAGGTTGGGCACAGCTTGATCAGCTCCGCAACCGCGCCTGGGGTAACTTGACCGTTGGTCAGGACTACAGCAAGTATTTTGCTCACTTCAACACTGTATATGCTGGCAATGGCAAGTCTATCACCATGACAGAGTATCCTATCGGTGTGCTGAAGGCTACTGTCAAAGTTCCTTCTGCTAAGGAGTACTACACTGCACTTCAGGCTACGCCAAACCGTGTAGGTTACACTCACAAGTCTGAGGTTTGGAAGGTGGCTGTGAATGAGGAGCGTCGTAAGGAGTTCAACTCTGAGTGGTGTCTCTGCCCGGATATGATCAAGTCTGGTTATATCGAGGATCACATCGACTATAACTATCCGAAGGATGATGGTGGCTCTGACTATGCTCACTATCCTTGGAGCAAGCGTACTTTCACCTTCGACATCAACAAGATGGATATGCCTATCCCAGCTGTTGAGTTGCTGAAGAATAGTCTGCTCAAGCAGAATCCAGGATATTAATTCCTAATATAAACCAAAGCTTTGGTTTCCATGAGTGGAGGTGCCGAGTCTCGCGACTCGGCACCTTTTTAGTTAAATTACAATTATTTTCAGCGGAAACATATTATAAGCTCATGCCATTCACACTCCGCGAATGTGAGCTTTTTACAAAGGGAGCCAATATGGCCTTTAACAATGGATGAGTTATTTACTTAATTAATGTATAGGGAGGGTGCGGACAACGGGGCCGGAGTAGGTGTTGAGACTGAGCCGGACGGAATCAACGAGAAGATCTGCAGTCGAGATGCTAAGATACGCTTGTGTGGAATAGTACTCAGGGACACCACCCTGATCATGATGGAGGCATAACGACAAGGTGCGCCGACCATCGGAATGGGGTATGACACCATCCGAAACGAAAGCCAGCTTGTGAATAGCTGTCGTATCTTCGGTATAACCTGTCTTCAACTGAAGATGCAGGTTCAGATACTTGCCGGACTTGCTCTTCCACAGACTCTCAAACTTTACGGGATCAACTTTGTAATCCTCAAACTCCGATAAAGGGATGATCTGAAGACAATGAACCCGACCCAATGAGATAACCTCCGCCATCGGCTTACCGTCGTTTGCCTTCACCTTATTATAATATAACATACAACGATAAATGGTGTCGGGCCGCACAATCCATTTTGCTGTATGATAGGTCTGCAGCGGAAGTGTCTCCCCCTCATCGGTTGTTATAGAGATGACCTCACAGTTGCTATTGACATTAGCCTCAGCAAAGTCACCCCGCATCAGCGAATATCTGCCCTCTCCCTTGTCATAGGCATCTCGAGAACAAGAAGAGATGAGAGTTAATAGCTGACAGTGAAAAGCTATAATCACTATGATTCTTAGAAATCTTTTCATACTGCAGCAAGTTTGTTTCGGGCAGGATTGGCATACATATTAAGCATAGACTCACGAAGGAAAGCCTCATCTTTATTGGGAATGGAGATTTTTGCCAGCTGCCCGGCCAGATAAGTCTCGAAACGGGCCTTATCTTCAGCCGTATAATGGGCTGAATGGGCATCAGAGCCTTCCAGTTCATCAAGCGCAATGTAATTGCACGGAAAAAGTTGATAACCACGATGGATATCCTGATCCATACGCTGGGCGAGCGCTGCAAAGAACTCTGTCTTGGGCAGTTCTGCCAGTTCATCGACCCAAGTGTTGACGGGTGCTGCACAATGATACACCACCCTACCCTTATAACCGAAGATGCCCGTCTTCATGTTATCGAGATCGTCCTGACGGCTCTTCTTGAAGCCCGGGATGTCGCGTTTCTCCTGAAGTTCCTGAGCTTTCAGGTAGTCACAGGGGTCGAACTCATAGCTGATGGTGAGTGGTACGATATTCAACTCGCGCAGACGATCAGCCGGGTTCTTCAGTTCCTCAGGTGCTCCCATTGCCAGCATCTTCAATACGGAGTCCTGGGTACGGTCGTTAGAGTCCTTCGCCCTACCCTCACGCTGGGCGATCCAGATATTCTCATGTTTCTGAGTGACCGCATAGTGGATGTATCGGCTCATCAGTTGACTGGAGCGCAACATCTCCTTCGGAGAGAGACCGCGACGCACCGTGAATGCTTTGTTCATACGCACGAGCCGTTTGATCCAGGGATAGATGAGCAGATTGTCACCGATACCGATCTCAACGGTTGTCGGATAGCCATTAGCAACCAACATCACATCGAGGAAAGCAGAGTCGAGCACAATATCACGGTGGTTGGAGACGAACGTATAGCGCCCAGCTTTCTGAGGATCGACACGCTTCAGATCACCATCGTTGAAGGTGCAGCCATCGGTGTGCTTGCGGATGATATACTTGACGACGGGTTTCATAAACCGCAACTGGAAATCAAGCGGTGTCTTGACTCCCACAAAGGCCAGTTTCAAGAGTCCGTTACGCAGACTCTTGGGCAGCCAGGGAACAAAACCCTTCAGAATCATCTGGAACTGGCGGTCGTTGAGCAAATCCTCAAACGCCTGTTTCATCTCCTCCGCTTCATACGGCCGGATCTCGTCGAACTCTTGCATATTTAATCAAATTGGTTCTCTACAATATCTGACAACACATCAGCCATGTTCAGTCCAGCGGCACGCACCTGCTGAGGAATGAAACTGGTAGCAGTCATGCCCGGTGTCGTATTCACCTCAAGCATCGAGATCTTGCCTTCCTTAGAGACAATATAGTCGATACGGATGATACCGTTACAATGCAGAACATCGTAGATAAGGCTGGTGATCTTGCCCACACGCTCTGCAACTTCCTCCGGCAGACGGGCAGGCGTGATCTCCTGTACCTGGCCGTTGTACTTGGCATCATAGTCGAAGAACTCGTTTGAAGTGACCACCTCAGTAATGGGGAAAAGAACGGTCTTCTCACGGGTCTTGTAGATGCCCTGAGTGATCTCCGTACCCTCAAGCAGCGACTCCACCATAATCTCCGGGCTCTCCATCATGGCCTTGCGGATGGCAGGAGCGAGCTGATCCTTGTTCTTCACCTTCGACACACCGAAAGAAGAACCATCGGCAGCAGGCTTCACGAAGCAAGGCATACCGATACGCTGCTCGATCTCATCGTCGGACACCAGTTCCTCATAGCCTTTGCGAATCAACAAAGAATCGGCCACACTGACGCCATAGCCACGCAGATACTGGTTGAGCACGAACTTATCGAAAGTCATGGCCTCTACCAAGACACTACTAGTGCTATAAGGCAGTCCGATCAGATCGAAGTACCCCTGCAACAAGCCATTCTCACCTGGGGTGCCATGAATGGTGATATAGGCATAGTCGAACAAACGGGCCTTTCCATTCTCCATAAACGAGAAATCATTACGGTCGATCTTGGCGGTTGTTCCGTCTGAAAGTTCCACATGCCAGTCCTGTCCTTTGATATCAACGATATAGATATCATAACGTTCTTTGTCAAAGAAAGAATAGAGTCCCTGTGCAGAGCGCAGTGACACATCGTGTTCTGATGAATCGCCACCACAGACGATGGCAATCGTTCTCTTCTGCTGTTATCAGTGCCGCCATATCCTCGGGCCATTCTGAGGTGAAGTCCATCTGCTCACCAGTGGTAGGATGCACAAACCCTAAGGTCTTGGCATGTAGCACCTGTCGCGGACAGAGCTTGAAGCAATTCTGGATATAGGCTTTATAGCTGGCCGTGCGCTCTCCTCTGAGAATCTCAGTCCCGCCATAGCGCTCATCGCAGAACAGCGGATGCCCAATGTGCTTCATGTGAGCCCTGATCTGATG
This sequence comes from uncultured Prevotella sp., assembly GCA_900315695.1. Classification (GTDB taxonomy): domain Bacteria; phylum Bacteroidota; class Bacteroidia; order Bacteroidales; family Bacteroidaceae; genus Prevotella. Next base: position 8,500 of record ONAE01000089.1, read on the forward strand.
GGTACGACCTGTCTCCAGCACGCACTCCACCAATGTGGTATAGCCATAGCGCTCCATCACATGGTAATGCGTCACGGCAGGCTTGCCTATCTCTGAGTCAGGCGGGAAGACCTCCATACGGAGACGATCTTTCGGGTCGCGCCCGATATTCCCTTCTATCCGTCCCTCGTCCTCCACAAAGTTGCCCCACACCAATGCGTTGTAACTGCGATGGGTGGTTTTGTTGAAGAACTGTTTCCCCAGAGAGGTCTTGGCATCGGGGGTCTTTGCCACGACAAGCAGACCACTGGTATCCTTGTCGATGCGATGGACGAGCCCCACCTCGGGATCATTCGGATCATAGCTCTCCAGATCTTTCAGGTGCCAGGCAATAGCGTTCACCAACGTACCATTGAAATTACCGCACCCCGGATGTACCACCATACCCGCTGGTTTATTGATCACCATCAGATCGTCGTCTTCATACACCACCTCAAGTGGGATATTCTCGGGCTCGATGGTTGTATCGTAATGCGGACGGTCGAGCATCAGGGTGACGACATCGCCCGCGCGAACCTTATAATTACTCTTTACAGGACGACCATTTACATGGATGAAGCCCGCATCAGCCGCTTTCTGGATACGGTTACGGCTGGAATGTGGCTGATGTTCGGACAAATACTTGTCGATACGGACAGGTACCTGTCCTTTGTCCACTTCCATCCGGAAATGCTCATAGAGCTCATCATCTTCTACAAAATCCATCACTCGACCACCTCTTCAAATTCATCGGGCTCGCCCTCTTGTATGGTCTTTTCCTCTGGCTCAATGTAGTCTATCGCCTCGTCGGATGAATAGTGCCCATTACCTATCAGCAAAGTTAGCGGGGTATCGATAGAGATACGATCGCCCGTGGAGACCCTGCGCCCACGACAGAGGATACCATAGACCCAGTCTTTTTCGCCCTCCACCTGCTGAGGGGGCTCCAACTTGAAGCCGATAGCCACCAGTTTTGCTTCTGCCTCACGGTAACTACTGTTATCCACTACATCAGGAATAGCAAATGTGGGAGATGAGGGGGAGTTGACCGTGACATAGATGGTATGCCCCGCCTTGACCTTCATACCAGGTCCAGGATTCTGAATAAGGATGCTGCCAGCAGGCAGACGCTTGTTATAGCCAGAGTCAGTCACCATGACATTCAGTCCACGCTCCTCCATCAAGGTACGGGCTTTCTGATAAGCCATTCCCTCGATCTTAGGAACTTCAATACCTTCACCATGGCGTGTATAGACATCGAGTCCGTACTTCACGCCAAAAGCGAGCGCAACCACCACCAGCACCATAGCCAGGATGTTGCCCCAAAGAAAACCGCTTGCAAACTTACCGAAGAATTCTTTTGCTTCCATTTTTCTTCTACTTTGGCTGCAAAGACCAAGAAAAGGACATAAAAAAACAGAAAGAAGCAGAGATTACGCCCTACTTCTTTCTATTTTTACCAGTTTTACCTTCAAGAACAGCGGATTACTTTCCGTGATGCTCATCAGATACTGTTAACTTCTTGCGGCCCTTAGCACGACGTGCAGCCAGAACGCGACGACCATTCTTAGAGGCCATTCTCTCACGGAAACCGTGCTTGTTCACGCGACGGCGATTGTGGGGTTGAAATGTTCTTTTCATTGCTCTTATTCTTTATTTATTTGTTATGATTCCAACGATTTGGGGTGCAAAAGTACTCATTTCTTTTGAATTACGCAAGAAATATTAGAAATTTAGTGCAACTTTTTGCGTTTTTTACTAAAAAAGAAGTAACTTTGCACCCGAAAACGATACAAAAGTAACATTTTTAGGAATATGATTAATTCACAAGACATTAAAAAAGGCACCGCTATCCGCATGGATGGTGGCATCTGGGTGTGCATCGATTTCCAGCACCGCAAGCCAGGTGAGAAGCTGGAGGATGTTGTCATCGAGCGTCGTCCCTATCAGTATCTCTATGAGGATCAGTCAGGCCGTATTTTCATGAACCAGGAGACTTTCGAGCAGATTCCCATCGACAATGAGCTCGTGATTGGTCATGAGTATATGAAGGAGAGCGATATCGTGGAGGTTGTCAGCGACACCACCGACGGTACCATCCTCTATGCTGAAATGCCTGTTAAGACTGTACTCCGCGTGACTCACTCTGAGCCGGGCATCAAGGGTGACACCGCCACCAACACGCTGAAGCCTGCTACACTGGAGACCGGTGTTGAGGTACGCGTCCCCCTCTTCATCAACGAGGGCGATCTGATTCAGGTAGATACCCGCGACGGTTCTTACCTCCAGAGAGTAAAGGAGTAATTGAAGAATTGAAGGATTGAAGAATTGAAGTTTTCAATCATCATACCCGTCTATAACCGGCCCGACGAGGTCGATGAGTTGTTGCAGAGTCTCTGCGAACAGACGGTGAAAGACTTTGAGGTCATCATCGTAGAAGACGGATCGATAAACCCATGTAAGGATGTCTGCAGTAAATATGCAGGCATCCTTTCTTTGCATTATTATGCCAAAGAGAACAGTGGTCCTGGACAGAGCCGCAATTATGGAGCTGAACGTGCCAATGGTAAATATGTCATCATACTCGACTCGGATGTCGTCCTGCCATCAGGCTATCTCCAGGCCATAGAAGAAGAACTGGCCCAGCAGCCATGTGAGGCTTTCGGTGGTCCGGATGCTGCCCACCCCGATTTCACACCCGTTCAGAAGGCCATCAGCTATTCGATGACCTCCTTCTTTACGACTGGTGGCATCCGAGGTGGGAAGGCCAAACTCGACAAGTTCTATCCCCGTTCGTATAACATGGGTATCCGACATGATGTCTATCTGGAGCTGGGCGGTTTCTCGAAGATGCGTTTCGGCGAAGACATCGATTTCTCATACCGCATTGTAGAGGCAGGCTATAAGCCCCGTCTCTTCCCAGAAGCCTGGGTGTGGCATAAGCGCCGTACGGATTTCAAGAAATTCTTCCGTCAGGTTTATAACAGCGGTATAGCCCGTATCAACTTAGAGAAGCGCCATCCCGGTACGATGAAACTCGTGCATCTGCTGCCTACCGCCTTTACCGTCGGTGTCATCGCCTTGATTCTTATCTCCGCCGTAGGGCGCGCCCTGATGCACTATGTCGATCACGACCAGTTCTACTGGATGTGTTTCGCTCCCTGGATACCTATTCTGTTTTATAGTTTCCTGATCTGTATCGACTCCAGTATCAAAAACAAGAGTCTGAAAGTGGGAATCCTATCCATCCCTGCCGCTTTCGTCCAGTTGATGGGCTACGGACTAGGCTTTATCGAATCATGGTGGAAACGATGCGTCAGAGGCCAAAACGAAATCTTGCCTTGCGAACAGACAGAATCCGAGCGTCAAGCCTTTGAAAAGAAGTTCTACAAATAAAATAAACCCTTTAAACTTAAATCTCTATGGAAAAGCTTACAATCAACAACTGGGCAGAGGAAGACCGCCCGCGTGAGAAAATGGCATCGTTGGGTGCAGAAGCACTGAGCAATGCAGAGTTACTGGCTATTCTGATTGGTTCCGGCTCTACAAAAGAAAGTGCCGTCGATTTGATGAAGCGGGTATTGGCAGACAGCAAGAACAATCTGAATACCCTCGGGAAAATGAGTATTCACGAACTCTGCCAATACAACGGCATCGGTGAAGCCAAGGCCATCACTATCCTGGCAGCTTGTGAACTAGGGAAGCGTCGCCAGATGGAATCACCTGAGGAACGACCAGATCTAGGTACAGCAACACGTCTTTACAACTACATGCACCCCATCATGCAGGATCTTGATGTGGAGGAGTTCTGGGTGTTACTACTCAACCAGCACTACCGGCTTATCAAGAAAGTGCGTATCTCGCATGGCGGTATCACTGAAACAGCCGTCGATATCCGCATCATCATGAAGGAGGCCGTCCTTGCCAATACCACCATTCTCGCCGTCTGCCACAATCACCCCTCAGGCAATCTGAAGCCCAGCAGACAGGATGATGAATTGACTAAGAGCATCAAGCGAGCCTGCGAACTGATGCACATTCACTTTCTAGATCACGTCATCATCACCGACGGACAGTATTACTCTTACCACGAATCTGGCCTGTGCTGAGCCCACCCTTCCGACATGTTGAAACGAAAAAAACAGCAAAGATTGGATTAATTCGTAAAAAATGCGTATCTTTGCAGCGATTATGACACAAGAAGAGAAGACACAGATAGAAGAACGGATTGTGGATGTGTTGAAAACCGTCTATGACCCTGAGATTCCCGTCAACATCTACGACCTGGGAATGATTTACAAGATTGATGTGCAAGAAGACTCCTCGGTGGAATTGGAAATGACCTTTACCGCCCCGAATTGTCCTGCTGCCGATTATATCCTGGAAGATGTACGCACGAAGGTAGAGAGTTTGGATGGCGTCAAAGGTGCTAATGTCAATCTCGTCTTCGAGCCCGCCTGGGATCAATCGATGATGAGTGAGGAGGCACGCGTAGAATTAGGATTCGACTAATATGAAGAATATCTATTTCCTCTCCGATGCCCACCTCGGGTCGCTGGCCATCCCACATGGACGAATGCAGGAACGGCGGTTGGTGCGTTTCCTGGACTCCATCAAGGAGAAGGCAGCAGCCATCTACCTGTTAGGTGACATGTTCGACTTCTGGTACGAATACAAGTATGTCGTACCAAAAGGCTTCACCCGTTTCCTGGGCAAGCTCTCCGAGTTAACGGACATGGGCGTGGAGGTGCATTACTTCACCGGCAACCACGATATCTGGGCCTACGACTATCTGGAGAAAGAGTGCGGTGTGATCCTGCACAAACAGCCAGAGACGACGGAGATTTACGGAAAGATGTTCTACCTGGCACACGGTGACGGACTGGGAGACCCCGATAAGAAGTTCAAGCTCATCAAGAGCGTCTTCCACAACAAGGTTTGCCAATGGGCTTTCTCTTGTCTTCATCCCCGTTGGGCGATGTGGTTCGGACTCAACTGGGCCAAACACTCCCGCCTGAAACGGCCTAACGGAGAGGAGCCACCCTATATGGGCGAGAATAAAGAGCATCTGGTGCTCTTCACGAAGCAATATATCCAATATCATTCTAACGTGGATTACTTCATCTATGGTCATCGCCACATTGAGTTGGACCTGCAACTGACGAAAAGAGCCAGGATGCTGATTCTCGGTGACTGGATCAGCCATTTCACTTATGCAGTCTATGACGGCGACCATCTGCTGATGCTGCAATACATCGAAGGCGAAAGTCGTCCCTAACAAGAAAATTCACAAAAGCAATATGAACAGACATAAAATCGTAACATTCGGAGAACTCCTGTTAAGATTCTCAAAGCCTTATCATCTCCGACTGACACAAGGAGATATGTTCACCAGCAAATATGGAGGCAGTGAGGCCAACGTAGCCGTTTCGCTAGCGACCCAAGGTGAAGACGTAACCTATATCACTCGTCTGCCAAACACACCTGTAGGACATGCTGGTGCCATGAACCTCGCCCAGCTGGGTGTAAACACCAGTCAGGTGATCTATGGCGGACAGCGCATCGGTACCTATTATTTCGAACCTGCCGCCGGCATGCGCGCTCCCAAGGTCATCTACGACCGTGCCAACTCAGCCTATTTCGATCTGGAACCAGGGATGATTCCCTGGCGCGAGATTCTGAAAGACTGTGCTTATTTCCATGTGTCAGGCATCACGGCAGCCATCTCACAACAAGCTGCCCAAGCAACCTTTGAGGCCCTAGACATTGCTGATGAGCTAGGCGTAACCGTCTGCTTCGACATCAACTACCGCAAAAATCTGTGGAAATACGAAGGTGCTGACCCCCGAGGCGTCTTGAGTCATATGCTCTCACGCTGCGACATGATGTTTGGCGACGCAGTGGAATTCGACTGGCTGACCCAGCATCCGCAACCTCCTTTTACAGCTTTAGACTCCACCTTCAAGATGCAAATGGATGAATATAGAGCCTGGTTTGATGAGTTGCATGCCACCTATCCCCGCGTGAAAAACTGGATGATGGGTATGCGTAATGAGATATCGTCAAAGCACCATACACTGACAGGGCTGCTATGGACAGAAGGTCAACTGTTACAGGCGCCGATTATGGACATCCCCGATGTCATTGATCCTGTAGGTGTGGGAGATGCTTTCATGGGCGGATGGCTACATGCCATCACACTGTTCCCTGATGACAGACAGAAACAGCTGAACTACTCATTGGCTGCCGCAGCCCTGAAGAACACCATCCCCGGCGATTTCAACCTCTCCACAGAAGAAGAAATCATGGATGTGATGGAGCAAAGACATAACCAAGACACACTTTACAAGACCTATCAATAAAATAATCCCCGCTGCTGGCGGGGATTATTCTTTTGCTATATGAATGAGCTGCTTACAGCAGGTTCATCGTATCGGTAGCAATCATCAGCTCCTCATCGGTAGGAATGACAACCACCTTCACCTTTGAGTCATCGGCAGAGATAATCGCCTCTTCACCACGGACATTGTTCTTCGACTCATCGAACTTGATGCCGAGGAACTCCATATCCTTGCAGACCTCTGAGCGCATGCCGATCTGGTTCTCACCAACACCTGCGGTGAAGACAACCACATCGAGACCACCCATAGCTGCGGCATAGGCACCAATGTACTTCTTAATACGATAGAAATACATATCCTGAGCCAGTTTTGCACGTGCATCACCGTTCTTGGCGGCATTTTCTACATCACGCATATCAGAAGAGCCGCCGGTAAGACCAGCCACACCACTCTTCTTGTTGAGCAGGTTGCTCATACCATCAGCGTCGAGACCGAGTTTCTTCTCGATGAAGGTCACGGCACCTCCGTCGATATCACCGGCACGGGTGCCCATCACCAAGCCCTCCAGAGGAGTCAGACCCATTGAGGTGTCGATGCACTTTCCGTCAACAATGGCTGCAATAGAACCGCCATTACCCACGTGACAAGTTACCATCTTGGTACCCTCAGCAGGGATGCCGAGGAACTCACAAGCACGAGCCGACACATAACGGTGAGAGGTGCCATGGAATCCATAACGACGGATGCCATACTTCTCATAAAGCTCGTAAGGGATGGCATACATATAAGCCTTGGGAGGCATGGTCTGATGGAAGGCCGTATCAAACACACCTACCTGAGGCAGACCAGGCATCAGCTCTTTCACGGCATTCACACCTTTCAGGTTAGCAGGGTTGTGCAGCGGAGCCAGATCGGAACACTCCTCGAACGTCTTCAGTACCTCGTCGGTGAGGATAACACTCTTATTAAACTTCTCACCACCATGCACCATACGGTGGCCAACAGCATCAATCTCATCAAGACTCTTAATCACACCAATCTCAGGATCCGTCAACAAAGAGAAGATGAACTTCACACCTTCTGTATGTTCGGGGATATCGTGCATGATCTGTTTCTTCTCGCCATTGGCAAGTTTTACCTTCACAAAGGCACCATCGAGACCTACACGCTCAGCACCTCCACTGGTCATCACACTCTTATCGTCCATATTGTACAAGGCATACTTGATAGACGAAGAACCGCAATTCAATACAAGGATTTTCATATCTTCAATTTTTCAATCTTTCAATTCTACAATTACTTTTTTGCGTCCATTGCCTGACAAGAGGTGATAGCGATCATATAATAGATGTCGTCGATAGAGCAACCACGAGAGAGGTCGTTTACCGGACGTGCAATACCCTGAAGAACCGGACCGATAGCAATGGCATCACCCAGACGCTGAACCATCTTATAGCCAATATTACCTACCTCAAGGTTCGGGAATACCAATACATTGGCCTTACCTGCAATATCAGAACCAGGAGCCTTCTTGGCACCAACACTTGGAACCAGTGCAGCGTCAGCCTGCAACTCACCGTCGATCTTCAGATCAGGCGCCATCTCCTTAGCCAGACGTGTAGCCTCAATCACCTTATCACATACCTCATGCTTGGCAGAGCCCTTCGTTGAGAAACTCAGCATGGCAACGCGAGGATCCTCGAAACCTGCCACTGCCTTTGCCATCTGCGCTGTGCAGACTGCAATCTGAGCCAGCTGATTAGCATCGGGCATCGGTGTCACAGCCACATCGGCCACTACGAGCACGCCATCCTCACCATACTGCTTCTGTTTAGAGATCAACAGCAGGCCACCACTGACACATGTGATACCAGGAGCACACTTGATAATCTGCAGTGCAGGGCGCAGCGTGTCACCTGTGGTAGAGAGTGCACCAGAGATCTGACCATCAGCACCCTCGGTCTTGATGATCATACATCCAAGATAGAGAGGATTCTTAATCAGCTTACGAGCCTCCTCAATAGTCATACCCTTAGATTTGCGGATCTCAGCCAGTTTTTCAGCCAATTCCTCGCTCTTCTCGTAGTTCTCAGGATCAATCAGAGTGGCCTTGCCGATATTGTTCAGTCCTTTCTCCTTTGCCAGAGCCTCAACTTTAGCAGGGTTACCAATCAGGATGATGTCTGCGATGTCATCAGCCAGAGCCTTGTCGGCTGCACAGAGTGTACGCTCCTCCTCTGCCTCAGGGAGTACGATGCGCTGCTTGTTTGACTTAGCACGCGCTACAATTTGACTTAATAAATCCATAGTTTGCTTTTATTTAAATTAAAAATGTCCTAGATAATCTATTTGTAACATTGAGATTGCAAAATTAACAAAATAATCCGAAATCAGTGCAGGACAGGGGATTATTTTTGAAAAATTAAAAGAACACCTTCACGTTTTAGTCGGACAGCTCCTTTGTCAGGATGCCCTCAAGCTCCTCTGCAGAGAGGCGCAGACGAAACTCACCCCTTACAGCCACAGAGATTCCGCCAGTCTCTTCCGACACCACGACAGACAAAGCATCACTCTCCTGAGACATACCCATTGCAGCACGATGGCGCAATCCCAGTTCCTTCGGAATATCCAAATCATGGCTGACAGGGAGGATACAACCAGCAGCCTTGATACGTTGCTTGGAGATAATCATGGCACCGTCGTGCAAAGGTGAATTCTTAAAAAACACATTCTCTATCAGACGCTGGTTGATAGCGGCATCAATCAGATCACCTGTCCGAACGATATCATCCAAAGGCATCGCACGCTCTATCACTATCAAGGCACCTACCTTACCTTTACTCATGTTCATACACGACATCACAATAGGCATGATACTCTCCTTCACCTCCTTCTGGTCTTTTCCCTTTTCTTTCGAGAAAAACCTCATTAAGCCTTTCATGCGTCGATGAGCACCCAGATTATAGAGGAAAGTTCGGATATCTTCCTGGAAAAGTACGATCAGCGCTATCACACCCACGCTAACCAACTTGTCGAGAATAGAGCCAAGCAAGCGCATCTGGATGATTTGTGACACAAAAAGCCAGATGACGATAAACACCATGATACCGATAAACACATTCAGGGAACGCGATTCACGCATCAGGCGATAGATGTAGAACAACATCAGCGCCACCAGAAGGATATCGATAATATCTACTAATCCGAATTCAATGAACATAGTTTTTTTATATTTGGCTATTTAGGGATTCTACTATTCTCACACATTCCACAGCCTCTTTCACATCATGCACGCGAAGGATACTGGCTCCCTTCATCAGCGCGATCGTGTTGAGTACTGATGTGCCATTCAGTGATTCGTTGGGCGTCAGACCCAACAGTTTGTAGATCATCGATTTACGGGATATGCCCACCAGCAAAGGCAGTTCCATCACCAACAGCCGTTCCAGACTGTTCATTACCTGATAGCTCTGGACCACGCTTTTACCAAAGCCGAAGCCAGGATCGAGTATGATATCCTTCACGCCTAAATCGCGCAACTGCTGTACCTCACGGGCAAATGCCAGCAACATATCACGAAGCGTGGGTTGAACCGACATTAATATATAAGGTACGCGCAGGCGAGCAATCATCCTGTACATCTCCATATTGCCCTCACTGACATCATTGATGATATCAGCGCCAAACTCCTCCACAGCCATCCGTGCCACATCAGGGCGGAAGGTATCGACGGATATGACGGCATGAGGCTGTTCACGGCGAACCGCACCTAAAGCCATGCGCAGACGCTGCATCTCTTCCGCCTCAGAAACAGGTTCTGAGCCAGGACGTGTGGAGCAGCCACCGACATCAATCATCGTAGCCCCTTCTGCCATAATCTGATTGGCACGCACGGCAATCTCCTGTTCGGTCTGCATCCGACTTCCTGCAAAAAAAGAGTCGGGTGTGACGTTCAGGATACCCATCACCTGGGGCTTTGACAGCTCCATCAACTGGCCATGTACATTGATTGTATAATCCATATCGCCCACAAAGATACAAAATAATTAAGAATTAAGAATTATGAATTAAGAATTTTCACTATCTTTGCAGCAAAATTCACGAAGTTTATGGAAATTAAGGAACTATATCAGCTTTATCAGCAGGTGAATCCTTCAACGGAAACAAGTTTGCCCTGCAGGCACTAGAGAAGGGATGCAGCTATGCCATCGTAGATGAGGATCTAGAGAATCTGGATAATCAATCCGATCGGATCATCAAGGTTGACGATTGCCTACAGACTTTTAAGGACCTGGCCCGAGAGCACCGTCGCCAGTTCGATATCCCCGTTATCGGTATCACTGGTACCAACGGTAAGACAACCACCAAGGAACTCGTGGCAGCAGTACTTTCCCAAAAATACAATGTACTCTATACACAGGGGAATTTCAACAACGACGTCGGTGTGCCCAAGACGCTGTTCCGTCTGACAAAGGAACATGAGATTGCCGTCATCGAGATGGGCGCCAGTCATCCTGGTGACATCAAGACACTGGCAGAGACAGCAGAGCCTACCTGCGGTCTCATCACCAACGTAGGAAAGGCCCATCTGCAGGGTTTCGGATCGTTTGAGGGTGTCATCAAGACTAAATGTGAGCTCTACGACTTTCTGAGGACTCGTGAGGACGGGCTGATCTTCATCAATGCCGACAACGACTATCTTGTAGATCAGATCGGTGATGAGGAAGAGATCTGGCTCTCCCCCTACTCTACTGACCCGGAGAACCAATACACCTGTATCAGTGGTGAGATTATTGCCTGTGACCCGTTCCTGAAGTTCCGTTGGCGTGAGCCTCTGATGACCCTTGAGGAGGAAGGACGCTCCACGAAATGGCACAAGGTTCAGACACAGCTCATCGGCTCCTATAACATCGACAACCTATTGGCCGCTATTGCTGTCGGTATCAACTTCGGAGTGGATCGCAAGAAGATCTGTGCTGCTCTGGAAGCCTATACCCCTAGCAACAACCGTTCACAGATGACCGTAACAGAGAAGAACCACCTCGTAGTGGATGCCTATAATGCCAACCCCACCTCTATGCAGGCCGCACTCGACAACTTCCGGAGGATGGAAGTACCTCACAAGATGGCCATCCTCGGGCAGATGGGTGAACTGGGTGCCGACAGTGATGCCGAGCACCGTCAGCTGGTGGCAGACTTAGAGGCCTCAGGCTTTGAGGAGGTATGGCTTGTCGGCGATAACTTCGCAGATATCCCATGTGCCTTCCGTAAGTTCCACGATGTGGAAGAAGTGAAAACCGCCATCCGTGAACAGCAACCCGAGGGGCGCTATATACTTATCAAGGGCAGCAACAGTAATAAGCTGTTCCAACTGCCAGAACTGCTGTAAGAATTGAAGTTTAGAAAGAACATCATCTGGGTGTGTCTGCTGTGTCTGCTGACAGCAGGATGCAGTAAACGGGAGGAGTTATCAGAGAGTAACGCCGTGTACTTCTGGCGCACAGACCTCAGGCTTGACTCCGCAGAACAGGCCTTTCTGCAACGCTACCATATTAATAAGGTGTATTGCCGATACTTTGATGTGGTGATGAATGAGGAAGGGACAGAGCCGAGACCTAACGCCACCATCGCCTTTTCCAGCAACCTGCCTGATAGCATCGAGCTCATTCCAACCATCTACATCACAGAGGACTGTATGCATCAAGCATATCAAGGTCTGGCAGAGAAAATCGTGAAACGCATCCAGCAGATAAACGAGACCAACGACATCCGTCAGGTTAGTGAGATACAGATTGACTGCGACTATACCTCGAAGAGCCGTAACACCTATTACCAGTTCCTGGAGGAGGTAAAACAAGCCTGGGGAAAGACACTCTCCACTACCATCCGTCTGCATCAGCTCGCCATGGCGGCTCCACCTGTGGATTATGGTGTGCTGATGATTTACAACACCGGCGACCCCAAGAAATGGGAGGAACGTAACCCGATTCTTGACATTCGTGACGTACAGCCCTATCTGAAGCGGTTGGATGACTATCCCCTGCCCTTAGCGGCAGCCTACCCTGTGTATCAGTGGGTGAGGACCATCCGCAACATCCGTGTGGAGCATACCGTCGAAGCCGACGAGATTCTCCGGGTAAAAGAGGCTGTTGAGAAGAAACGTAGCAGTCTCAAGAATGCCATCATCACCTACCATATAGATCATGATAATATAAATAGATATAAACCTGAGACCTATGAGAAGATTTATCATCATTAGCCTATTGTCTGCCATGACATTGCCGACATTGGCCTGTATTTGGGGAGAGATGACCAACCCCTATCTGTTCAGTATGTATAGAAAAACAGAGTTTAAAGAACGTGTAGAGAAGATCTGCGATGACAACTGGCAAGCCTATCTGGGCACGTCGGAAGAGTACTTTTGGTTTAATGCTGACGACATCATCAAAGCTGCCCAGCACAAGAGCGACGGCCTGATGGTCAGCTATGTGAAGAACTTGCAGAAGTATCTCAAGTGTGTCAATGTGGAGCAATCCAAACAATATGAGTGGAACTATCCTTCAAAAGAGGATCTTGCCACCCAGCAGCGCGATCTGCAAGCCATCCGTACCTACGCCCTCGGTAACACCAAGACTAAACTGCGCTCACAGCATGCCCTGCTCTATATGCGCTGTAACATGATGCTGGGACGCCACCAGGAGAATATCAACTACTGGGAGCAGACCGCCAGCCAGTTTATTGAGACCGTCTATAAGGACATGATGCAGAACATCTATGCCGGTGCCCTCTATAAGACAGGCCAGGAGGAGAAAGCAGGTGAACTGTTTGCAGAGATGGGAGATTACCAAAGTCTGATGACCCAGTTCTACCGCAAACGTTCCTTCCAGGCCATCCGTCAGCACTATCTGAAGAATCCCAACTCAAAGGTGTTGCCGTTCCTGTTGCAGGACTTTGTGAACAACTGTCAGGAAGTGATAGATGCCAATGGTTCGGAGTGGTTTGACGGTAAGCTTTTCGTCCGCAGGATCACAGAGCAGGAAGCAGCTCAGATGAGACAGTTCTGTGCCACCGTTGTCCGTGAGGGTAAGACCGAGACCCCCATCATGTGGAAATCGGCCAAAGCATGGCTGGAATATCTCTATGGCCATCAGAAACAAGCCACATCAGACATCTTGGAGGCCACCAAGCTCGACGGTACCGACCGTATGAAAGACTGTGCCCGTGTACTGATGCTCTTTATCACAGCCAGTCAGGCACCAGACAGCGAAGCCTTTGATGACTACCTCGCCGATGAGTTGGCATGGCTCAAGGAGATGGAGGAGAAAGAGGAAGACGGCTACTTCTACCGAGCCAAGACGAGACTGTCGCATCAGGCATTAATGAAGCACTATCAGAACAATACAGACAAGCTGATTGCGATGATGGATGTGACCAACAACTACAATTATTCCAATTACATTGACACCATGCGTGTCAGTCTGTTGGAGAAATACTTTGCCTATACCAACACCCCTGCCAAGTCGAACCTCGACAAATACCTGAAAGCGAATATCAAGAAAGACGAACAGGGTATGACAGACCTTATCGGTACGAAATACCTGCGCCTGTGCCAGTGGGACAAGGCCATCAAATGGCTGACATACGTACCAGCATCCTTCTATAATGAGGCAGGCTACCGTATGTATGTCCTGTTACGTAAGATATCTGTGGAGCCTTGGATCACCAGGCAGTGGATCAAGGATAGCGATGAGGCCAAAGCCAGAGAATACAACTGGACCGTCCGTGAGAATCCGAAGCTGCTGTTCGCCAAAGAGATGCAGATGATGGAGGGCACGATGAATGTCCTCTCTGGCAAAGCGCTCTGCCAACGCTGTTATAACCTTGCCACCTACTATGCACAAGCCAACTTCACCGGCGACTGCTGGTGGTTGATGCGCGACGGGAAGAGTGTTGGTGATACGCTCCGTGTGAATGAGGTTGATCTGCGGGCAAAGACCAAGGAACTGTTACTGAAGGCCAGTCAGACCACAGACTTCGCTTTGAAAGAGAAAGCCCTCTTTGCCTTGAGCTATGGCGAGCTTTATGAGGAGAATCAAAGATGGTTCATTAATGAATGGAATAACGATACTTACGAGTATGATCGTAAGACTTGTGCCAATGCGCCTCAGTACCTGGCCTTTGCGGCTCTAGCCAATTTTGAAAAGCAAAACGCGACACCTACCAGTCAGTACGTATCGCGTTGTGATGAATTTATCCAGTTCAGGAAGCTGTTCCACTAAAGATACTGTTTCCGTAGCTTTGCCGCCTTGTCGGAGAGCTTATAGACTATATTCCTCGGCTTCCAGTCGGGGAATATATTATTTAGTTGGTATCGCTTGGCCTCCTGCTTTGTCAGTATCGTCTCCACAGTATTTTCTTCTCCTTCGAGCGTAAATGTCACGACATTCGTTTTCGGTGTGATATCCTCACCGTTAACATCTCTGGTATTATACTCCTTGAAATAGTTCTTGTTCGTGTACATACCCTCTATCTCAAAACGAGGCTCTTTCAGCTTCTCAGGAGTCTTCAAGCATGTATTCACCCAGATACAACGGGGAGTATTCTGCCAACCAGAGGCATATAGGAAATCAGACTCACGATTATAGATGTCACAGTTCAAGAACACATATCCCCACGGAGTTTGGGATGTAGAGGGAGCTGCTATCACGTTATAACCTGAGCCATCAGCCGAACGGCGCTCTGTGACGAGACTGCAAAGGTCGAAAAGTGCATCACCGCTACCACAGATGAAATCCACTGCCCCATGAATCTCCGAGCAATAAAGATACGACTGCCCCACAGCATTATCCGTATAATAGGTGTTTTGATATGACATCAGTCTCACGTGGTTAAGAATAGAACGCGTACCCTTATCCTGAAAGGCAACGGCCCTCCCTGTAAACCCTGCCTGATAGAAATTGAGATCGTTCTGCAAGGTCAAATCCTGCATATACAGTCCTGAACCAGTATTCAGAATCGTGGCGGTTCTATCAATCCCCCCCATTTCAATAGATGGTGCATTACGAATCACCGTAAAATACATGCTTTGGCCAACAAACGATATATTATAACCTGTGATAGAGGTCAGCACCGTAGTCTTCAGATCATATAATCCATCAGGAATCAGGATATAGATACGTTCTGAAAGAGGATCTGCATTCTGCTTGTTTGCCTGGTCAATCGCTTCCAACAAACTCGCGGCATCACCTTTCTTCACCACAATCACCTGTTCCTCAGCATTTACTGAACAGCTCAGCAGGAACATGAAAACAATACATAAAGCCTTGAATTTTATCATATATCTAAATTTTTATCCTTTTTCTTGCACGTAATTCAAAAAAATAGCGTACCTTTGCACCCGCAAAATCGGGATGTAGCGCAGTTGGTAGCGCACTACGTTCGGGACGTAGGGGTCGGGCGTTCGAGTCGCCTCATCCCGACTTTTTTTTGAATTCCTCTGCAAAGATAATGAAATCATTCCATATTACCATCTTTTCCCTAGAAAGAATTATTTGATATGCATCAACAAAACGGTTGTGTGCGCACACAATTCTCCGAAAACGTTTGCGTAATCCAAAATATCGTCGTACCTTTGCACCGTCAAAAGAAAAAAGCGTATGCCAAGAGAGCTACGCAACAGGATAACATTATAAAAAAAGTAGGAGCAAGGTTAACACTGCTCTGAGTAAAGAAAAGAAAGGGTAAAAAGATGAAAAAGATGATTTTGACATTAGTTGCAATGCTGAGTATGACAACCGCATTTGCAGAAGGTGAGATGGTAATGGGTGCAAACAATATGGAGGCTTACGAGCTGAATGTGAATATTAATAAGCTCTCCGAGGCACTTGATCTGGCCGATGATCAGAAAGAGGCAGTAGCCGATATCCATCACACATTCGCTTCTGAGCTGATGTTTGCTGCACAGTATGGTGAGAATGACCGCAAGAAGCTGGTGGCACGTGCTCTTGACAACGATGTTAAGTGGATGCGCTACGTACTGAACGACAAGCAGTTCCGTACTTACCTCTCACTGCTGAACTCTACGATGAACAATCGTGGACTGAACAAGTAAGAATAACCCATTAATCAAATGATTGAGGGTGTGCACTTTAGAAGTGAAGTGCCCCCGAGAAGTTGGACGTTAAACACGTTAATTATTCCCTAAGGTATTGAGCTCGGTATTGCACCGGGCTCATTCCTTTTAACTTCATTTT
>ONAE01000047.1 GCA_900315695.1 uncultured Prevotella sp.
TATGATTGCAAGAGAGCTGGGGAAATCTCCATCTACAGTGAAGCAGCAGCTTTGGAAACTGAAGAAGAAACTTGGTGCCAAGAACTGCAGGGAGATCATTCGTGTTTTGCGAATCCACAATATCTAAAACAGAGGCCGTCCCGCCAAGCCATAATAAAATTAATACGCTAGTCAATAATCTTTGTGGCGGGCGGCCTCTTTAAACTTAAAACAATGCATCCGGATTGTCAAACGTGCAAAGACAAACGCAACTGCATCAATGGGGCAAGGTGCATGAAGTGCGGTTGCTATATAGACCGAATAGAAACAAAACCGTGTGAATATGAGTAAAAGTGATTTTCTAACAAATCTAATAGTCATAGAGACAAAGGGGCGCTCTATGGGTATGCAGATGAGAAAAGAGGCAGCTGTGGCGCGTCAGGAACTGGCCGACCGCCAACGCAAAGGCCTCACTGGTGATGCTGCCATCGCTCACTATAATGAGTGGATGCAGCGTTATGGTATGGAACATCTAATGGTCAGAGAGGGGGTGTCGTTATGATTGTTTGTCACAGTTTCTTTTATAAGGCACATCCAAAATATCTGAACGAGGCTGTCCAGATGATGCGCGACGTGAATAATTGCTGTTTCTTCCGTCACAGCGACTTCGATGGCTGGGTGATAGAACTCCGAAGAAGGCTGAGAGAAACAACCGGCGGGCGATTCGAGAAGAATGACATCCAATTATTAAGAACAAGTGGACAGATTCAGATTGAAGTCAAGCATGGCTTGGATTATGCTGCCAGAATTGACTATATTATCGTAGAAAAGGCACTTACTCAACGTGTCATCGGAGGTGATATTGTCAAACAATGCCGCTTGGATTCTGGTGGAAATATGATATATGGTAGTGAGAAGGAATAAAGGAGAACATAGTATGGAAGTAAAGGATTTGATAAGGGGTATGATGGACAAAGACCCCAACGATGTAGTCGCTATCAAGGTAAAGGCAAAGCTGTATACCAACGACCAGAAGTGTATTACGATTGAGAGACAAGTAGAGTTGGACGACATACAGGACGGCGGATGGCCTGTGGTAGTGACAGCTGATGTGACAATAGAAGCTAGAACAACAATAGAAATGTTTTGAAACATGAAGAGAAGAAAAATTAATTTGACTCTCCCTTCCATCAGGAAATTTCGTGAGGCTATTGTAAACGGAAACATTGGAACATATCTGATTGAATCCGGAGAGAAAGTAAATGCCGGAAGCGTTAAGGTGAAATACACTCTAAAGAATCGCCCTTGGGTAGTTACTGTTGAAGCAAAGAGAATCTATGATAACAAACATTAAGATTACTCTGACCAACGGTCAGAAGTACAAACTCAGGAATCCGGACACACTGTCAGAAATTGACTGCAACCGTACTGCGATTTTCTTGTTCGACGACACGAACTTATATACAGGCTGTAGTGACGGATTATTGGATGAGGACGAAGATTTCTGCATCTTCGTACCTGGCAAAAACCACGGCATTGCCATGCCATTCAGAAGACTGGTTGGCTGGGCATACAAAAAGAAGGGGGCAGGTGATGAACGGTGAGAATAATAGGGTTGAACAAGACATACCAGACAAGGTTTCTTGGCGTGTTGTTGATGCTTGGGTTGCGATACCACCTTGCGACCCTTCTAGCTCTCATCCTTATTGTCACGTTCAGTGCCCATATTTTTACGAATGCTATCCTGAAGAATATGATGAAGATGAATAAAGTGATATGTAAAGTAAAGGAAGAATGAAAACCCCTATCACATATTACGGAGGCAAGCAGATTCTCACACATGAGATTCTGGAATTGATGCCAGCCCACAAGATATATGTGGAGCCGTTCTTTGGTGGTGGCGCGATATTCTTTGCCAAAGGTTCGTCATTCCTTGAAGTTATCAATGACACCAATGATCTGCTGATTAACTTCTATCAGCAATGTGTGGATAACTTCGAGGCCCTGCAGCACAAGATCCAGAACACCCTTCACAGCGAAAGTGAGTTCAATAAAGCCCGGACCATCTACAACAATCCCAGATATCGGAGCAAGCTCGATAAGGCCTGGGCTGTTTGGGTGATGACGAACATGAGCGTGATGGCCACCCCTCGAGGAGGATGGAAGAGGGACAACGGAACAGGTGGCTCACATATTGGTATCGGAATGGACAATCACAGGAAGCGCTTTACATCGCAGATTTACGATAGGCTCAGCAAAGTGCAGATCTCCTGTCATGATGCCATCGACGTTATCAAGGAACGTGACACTCTAGATACATTCTTCTACCTCGATCCTCCGTATATCGGTGCTGAGCAAAAGCACTATAAGGGCTATAAGAAGGAAGACTTCAAGCAGCTACTCGATGTCCTTTCCGGAATTCAAGGAAAGTTCATCCTATCGAATTTCAGCAGTGATATACTGCAGGAGTATTGCGAGGCCAACAATTGGAATATTAAGGTTATCTCTTTGAAGAGCATGATACCAGCTCTTATTCACAAACCACGTAGAAAGTACGAGGTTTTAGTTTGGAACTTTACACAGGAACAAAGTCAATTAAAATTTGAATAATATGAAATTTTACGTTTGCGGAAAAATCGGCAAGAAAAATCCGAGTCCAGAGATACTTGCCAAGTTCAAGAAAGCCGAGGACATGCTGAAAAGCAAAGGTCACGAAGTATTCAACCCTACAACGAGCGGCCTAGGTCGCCATGCCGAGAGCCTGGCGCAAGCAGCGGACTATGATACTTCCTTTTATCAGGAGATCATGCTACTTGACCTTGTGCAATTGGCACAATGCGATGCCGTGCTCGTGCTGGGGGATTGGCATAATTCGCCAGGAAGTAAGCCTGAACTGATGCTTGCTATGGCTCTTCAAATGCCAATTTACCAGGAAGCTCCAAACGGTCGCCTATTCCCGGTTAAGTTCGACGTCAGAATGGTTGTTGAATACCAGGATCCTAATAAAGCCCTGACTGTCGGAGAGGTTATTGAAAAACTTAATGAATTCTCTCCAGACACTCCCATGGTGATGAGTGCAGACTTTATGCTAGGTGAACCTTTTGAGCAAAGCTTCGACCGTCAGATTCATGGACCAATCTATGAGGTAAGGGCGAATGATGATCTGAGAGTAAACTGTGGAATGACTGCAGTATTAGATGCATACATGAGTTGCATTATTCACTTTGATTGAGTTATGAAAATACCCCCCCCACTATATGTAGTTACAGGTCTATGGCACGGCAAAAAGCGCGAGGCCATCAGCCTGCCATGCAGCCGTCTGAAGGCTGTGGAGTTGAGAGACTGGACGCGCAGAACGTTCCAGAACATCAACGTGTATGTGGATATTCAGATAAGGGAGGTCGTAATAAATTGAACGGATAAACCGTGTATTTTACATCCTCCCTGACAATCACTATATTTGCAACCGCAAGTAAGACCGAAGAGTTATGATAGACCAAAAGTACATTGACATGATCATCGACCGCGTAGACCTCGAGAAGGTCGTCTCGGGCTACGTAGGTGATATGAAGCGCAAGGGACATCGCTCATGGGCGTGCTGTCCTTTCCATCAGGAGAAAACTCCATCGTTCTGTGTTGACACCGCCAAGAACCTGTGGCACTGCTACGGCTCGTGCCAGGAGGGCGGCACTGTCATCAAGTTCATCGAGAAGATTGAGAACCTGCCTTTCCCGCTGGCCGTAAAGAAGCTGCTGAAGGATGAACTGCACATCGACCTTCAGGATGCCGATATACAGTCAACGCCTGAGGAGGAAGCCAGGCACAAGAAACTGGAGTCCATGCGCATCATCAATGACTATCTTTCACAGTGGTTCTTTCAGCAGATGTGGCAGGACACACCGGATGCAAAGGCGGCCAGGGACTATATGCTAAGCCGTTGGGATGAGGAATATTGCAAGGAGCAGCGTATCGGCTTTGCTCCTGAGGATGGAAGGAAAATTCTGGCATATTGTGAGAAGAAAGGCCTGAATTTCGACCTGCTGCAGGAGATGGGTATACTGAAGATGAGCGAGAAGAGCCATTCGCTCTACTGCGTCTATCGTAACCGCGTCATGATTCCCATTCGTGACCGCTATTCGAATATCGAGGGCTTTACAGCCCGCACCATGGACGCAGAGGATGACCGCAAATACATCAATTCAAGCGAAAGCGATATCTATAAAAAGAGCCGTTCCATCTTCGGCATCGAGCAGGCCATGACAACGGCCAGACGTCAGGAAAAGATGTTCCTGGTCGAGGGAGGCCCCGACGTCATGAAGCTGCAGTCTGTCGGAATCCTCAATACCATTGCTTCACTGGGTGGCGCATGGACGAAAGACCAGTTCTTTCTGTTGCGTGACTACCGCATGCAGAACATCACGCTCTGCTTCATTCCAGACAGTGACATCCCCAAAGCTGGTGAGAAGCTGGGCGCTGGTTTCAAGAACGTCTTGAAGAATGGCGCACTGGCCATGGAATGTGGCTTTACCGTCAGCGTCCGCGAGATTCCTAATGACCTGGAAGCAGAGAATCCTAAGAAAGTGGATCCTGATGAATACATCAACCGTGACACTGACCTCGCCGGACTCACAGAAAAGGAGTTCCTGCTATGGTACGTGGAAAAGTCCCTCGATAAGGAGGCCACGACGGAAGACCGGCAGAAAGTCATCAACAGCGTGTGCGACCTGCTGGTGTGCATCAAGGATGAAGACCTGCAGGAAACCTATCTGTCGAAGCTCGCACACTACGACGGTACCAAGCAGCTATGGCGCAACGCCTTCAACTCTGCCAAACGACGCAAGCAGGAGAAACTGTCGAGCAAAAACAAACGTGGCGATATCGATATGCTCAGACAGTTCGGCTTCATCGAGGAACACAACTGTTATTTCGGTACCACCAAGGATGGTGATAAATCTCAGTGGTCGAACTTCTCTCTGAAGCCCCTCTTCCACATCAAAGATGACCTGAGGCCTGTGCGTCTGTTTGAGATCAACAACAATGAGGAAGAGGACAGAGCGGAGATCATCGAGTTAGACATGGAGGTGTTGACATCCTCGAAGTCACTTAGAAAGAAGTTGCTGGGTATAGGTAACTATATATGGATGGCCAGTGACCAGGAACTGATCAAGCTGCAGTCCTATCTGGCAAAGGTGACTGAGACTGCCGTAGAAATCAAGCAGCTGGGATGGCAGAAGGAAGGCTTCTATGCTTTCTCCAACGGCGCACTGGAAGACTCAGACTGGCACGATATCGATAAGATGGGTATTGTGCGCCTGAAAGCCGGTAAGTTCTACCTCCCTGCACTGTCGCAGCTCTACAAAACTTCCAAGGAACTTTATGTTAATGAGCGCAAGTTCCAGCTCACACGCTACTCCAATATTTCCCTGAATGAATACTTCACGAAGATCTGCCGTGTGTTCGGCCCCAATGCCAAGGTGGCTTTGACATTCTACATGGCCTCACTCTTCGCGGATATCATTCGCCAGCGCAGCGTGAAGATTCCGCTGCTGAACCTCTTCGGCCCTCCTGGATCAGGTAAGACCGAACTGGCTCAGACGCTCATGTCATTCTTCCAGATTGACTATGAGGCACCGAATATCGAGTCATCCATCCCGTCGCTGGCCGACGCCGTGGCCTCCGTTAGCAATGCTCTGGTGCATCTCGACGAATACAAGAACGGCATCGATATCAAGAAACTGCAGTTCCTGAAAGATATCTGGGGAGGTGTAGGCCGTATGCGCATGAACATGGATAAGGATAAGAAGCGTGAGCAGGCCCGTGTGGACTCGGCTGTCATCATCACCGGTCAGGAGATGCCGACGGCAGACCCCGCACTGTTTACCAGGCTTATCTATCTGACATACGATAAGCACTCCTTCAGTGAGCAGGAACGGCAGGAGTTTGCCGATCTGCAGCACTGGCGTATGCTGGGAGCCTCTCACATCACCATCGAGATCCTGAAGCACCGCGATAAGTTCGAGGCCTCTTTCGGTAATGCCTGGCGCAAGGCAGAGGCAGACGTGAAGTATGCCCTGCGTGGTGAAGGTGCCATCGTTGACCGAATACAAGGCAACTGGACGGTGCTGCTGGCCACCTACATAGCACTGGAGGATGTGCTGCAGTTGCCTTACTCCTACGATGACCTGCTGAAGCTATCGACGCAGGGCATCCTCCGACAGAATGAGATGTCGGCCAGCGTCGATGAGGTGGCAGGATTCTGGAACATCATCAGCTCTGCCATACAGAAGGGCATCCTGATGAAGGACCAGGACTACAAGATAAGATACAAGCGGAAGCTTCGTACATCGAAGCAGAAAGATGAGATGGACTTCGAGAAGAACATCCCAATCCTGATGATCCGAAAAAGCGTCATGCTTTCCACCTACCGCGAACAAGGCCGCCGTATGGATGAGCAGATACTTCCGCAAGAGTCCATGCTTCACTATCTGGAGATCACGCCGGAGTACTACGGCTATACCACCTCTCCTGAGCGCTTCAAGAAATTCAATGCCAATGGTGTGCCTGAACACGAGGAGATGACCGACAAGGATGGAAAGCCTGCAGGCTTCCGCACAGTTTGGAGCCAAGACAGACCCATGTGCTTCAACTACGAACTGGTGAGCCAGAAATACGGCATCATCCTCGACACCTATACAGGTGGAGAGAACGATACGCCACCCCGTCCGGAGCCGGAACAGGGAGAGCTTTTCAGGGAGAATGACGAAGATGCACCATATTAGTCAATTACTCATAGGTCTATTTGTTTTGGTTGGGGTGGCTGTCGTGAGGCAGCCACCTTTTTCGTGCGCTGTGCGGGCGCGCAGTAGGCTCTATCGGCCTTTAAAAACGCTTTTGAGAAGTGAAAACATATATGTTACATTTGTAGCAACGTGTAGCAACTTTGTAAACGCTTGATTCTCAGTGCGAAAATGGATGTAGCAAAGACGTGAAATTTGTAGCAACGATGTAGCAATTTGTAGCAACGGACTATTTTCTATTATATTTTGTAGCATTGTAGCAGCAAAAATGTAGCTTTCTACAAATATGCTACAAACGTAACTCGTTGATTATAAGCATATATGCTTTTTGCATCTCGTTGCTACATGTTGCTACACATAATGTCCTCGTGTGCGCGAGATTTTTCCGCTTAAAAACGGAAAATTAGAAAATTATTACTATCTTTGCACCCAAAACCTGATGAATATGAGTAAATTCGTTGTTTATCTAAAACTGCAACCTTTCGTTGCGCAGTGGCTTCACCACCACTACGGAAACCCAGTTCACTTCCAGCCGCAGTCGGTTGAGAACTCCACCATCCTTCAGTTCACAAGGAAACTTCCAGAAGGTCGTCTGCCGGACACAGCAGCCGAAGGTCTTACCGCCGTATGCATCCCTGACAATGAAAAGAAGGATCCTTCCATTTATAACTATCTTGGGCCAAAAGGCAAAGAAGCTGTGGTGGACTGTATTGAGCGGACGTTCAAGCTGATGATGTGGAACGAGCTCAATGATATGTCCGATGTCGGGTGTTCTGTACTATCTGCCATTGATGCCTGGTGTGAAATGCACGGCATCGATATCGAGTACGACCGTACCATCCTGATGAGATATAACAGGCTTAGAAATTCATATGTCAAAAAGGGGATAGACCTGCGTCGCAGAAGACGGAACCTTGATAAGTCCTTTAACAAAAAATAACGCAAAAAATCATCACCATGAGATACCCTGTATTTTTACTGGGCGTTAAAGACCGTGAAAGGCGTTAAAGGCCGTTACTGTGCGTTAAACCCCGTTACAACCCGTTAAACTCTGATAATAGATGAAAAAGATTCAAATCATTACCGCCATCGACCGGATTCCGGTCACCAGTCTTGTGGGAATGTCACGTGTCTCTAAGACTGGAGTAAAACTTCCGTATGGAATCAACTGGCAACCAATTGCCATCAAGCCGCATGCGCAGCTTTCCATTAGTGACAAAGTGGAAGATAAGAACACCGTATGGACTGTCAAACTCGTTTTCAAAACCTGTGAAGAGTTCGGCGACCGTGGACGCTGGGCATACCGCTGCAAGCTAGTGGATGGTAGCTACCGACTGATAGGGACCGATGAAAGACCCTATCCTGTTGCATCGGTACTGGAGAATATGCCAGAGAATGTGACCGATAATCAGCTCAATGAGGTCACCGTAAACTGGCAATCAGCCCATTTTATCCCATATATCATAGAATAATAGGTATTTTTTTATTGAAATTCCATTGTCTACCTTTGCCGTAGAATTTGCAAAAGTAGACAATGGAATATCAATTTATCATTTCCGGAGAAATCGGTGTTGCCTTCGACTGGTGGACTGGCCAGCGTGGTACCACCGCTAACCAGGTTAAGAACTTCCTCGATACCCACAAGGATGAGGACGTTCATATTGCAGTCTGCTCTCCCGGCGGATACGTCGATGCAGGTCTGCAGATCTACCAGCATATCAAGAATCATGGCCGTGTTCACTGCCACATCATTGGCATGACGGCCAGTGCAGCCACCTTCCTCACCATGGGAGCCAAGGAGGTTGACATGGTGGATGGATCGCTTATGCTCATCCACAATGTCTCTACTCAGGTGTTAGAGTGGCAGATGGCCAATAAAGAACAACTTGACCAGATTATAGCTGCTTTCCAGAAGGAGCGCAAGGATCTGGACACCATCGACCGCGTCATAGCCTCGCTCTATGCCAAGAAAAACGGCAAGAGTGTTGAGGACTGCATGACTAAGATGACGGCTGCCAATTGGCTGTCACCTCAGGATGCTCTAGACTTCGGACTGATCGACCACATCGTAGAGGATGAGGACGTGAAAAAGAAGTCGAACCGCTTACGCACAACTTTTACTAATTCCATATTCAAGGATTTCGGTCTTCCTTCCCTGCCTGCGGACACGACGGAGGGTTTATCTGCCGTCGTGGACCAGGAAGGTAATCCAGCTGAAGGTTTCATGCAGAAGGCGACTGCGTGGATGCAGAAGCGATTTCCTAAACTTTTCGCCGAAGAGAGTACAAACCCCATGAAGAAAGTCTTTACTTGCCTGTGCGCCTTACTGGCTGTACAGGACTTCGAGGTGACTGACGGTAAGATTACCATCACCGAGGAGAATGCGGGCAAGATTGAGGGACAGTTGGATCAGCTGGGCAAGGATCTGCAGGCAGCCAAGGATGCTGAAAAGGCAGCCAAGGATGCACAGGCCGACCTCCAGACGAAACTCGACCAGGCTCTGAAGGACGTGCAGGAGCGCGACAAGCAGATTGCCAACCTCAAAAAGGCCTCAGGGGCAGAGGACGAAGTCCCTGCCGGAGAGCATGTAGACGAAGGTGCCGGTGAGATCACCGCACAGTCGATGTTGAACGAAATCAAGGACATGTAATTATGGCAACAGGTTCAGTAGTTCAGATCCAGGAGCCGGAGGTAACCTTTGAGGAACTGGCTCAGAGTGCCCGCAAACTGCGCAAGCAGCTGTTGCAGATCCCCGTTTATCGGGCTGAGAAGGCACTGAAGTTTATGACACCCCGTGTGGGTATCAGAGTGGCAGAGACCGTCGGTACGCTGACCGGTGACATGCAGTTCGGACCTTATAACGAGGACCGTGAGGATAACCAGGACGTGAAGATCACGCCACGCACCCTCTTCACATATCTGGGTAGCGTCGTGAAGAACTTCCGTCCCAACACCATCGTTCAGAGCATCTGGGGTCCCTCAGTGCTGCACGGTGAGGGTATGAAGAATACCGAACTGGCCCGCATGGTGCTGACCATGCTCACCCGCCAGATGGGTGACCATCTCTATAAGGAGCTCTTTACCGCCGTGCGTAACGCCAATGGCGATACCACGCACGATCTCTTCAACGGCTTTGACACCATCGCAAAGACCGAGATGACCGCCATCGAGGCTAACGTGTCTCAGGGCATCGAGGCAAAGCCTGCTGCTATCACTACTGCTCTTGGCAACAAGGTGGTCATCGAGGCCATCACCAAGAACAATGCCTATGATGTGCTTCGCGCCATCTGTAAGGCAGCCAACGAGCACCTCATGGATGAGGAAGAGCTTCTGCTTTTCTGCCCGAAGCACGTCGTTTGGGACTACGAGGAGGATTACAAGACCACCACTGGCGGTACTGCGTACAACCGCGAGTTCCACAAGTACGTCATCGAAGGCTTCGAGAATGTCACCTTCGTTCCGCTGTCATGTAAGAACGGCTCACCGTTCCTGCAGCTGACCACCAAGCGCAACATGCTCTATGGTGTCGACCAAATCTCTGATAAGGAGAATGTCGAGGTGGCACGCTTCAAGGCATTCGTGCTCCAGTTCATCGCTACGATGTTCTTCGGCGTTCAGTACGAGAGCATCGACGCTGAACGTATCCTCTTCGCTACCATCGATGGCACAACCGCCATCTGATGAATAAGGTATCAGGGGTTGGCGGCTGTCTGACCTGAAAGGCCCGGTGCCGCCGCCCCACTTTCATTCACATAAAAAACGAAAGAAAATGCCACAAGATTGTTCAAACGAGAAGACCTTGCTGCAGGATGTCAAGTTCTGCCAGGGCAAGAAATCGCTTCCTGGTACAAAGAAGCGTGTATATCTGGCAGACATCCGTGATATCGTGAAGTTCCCGAAGTTGGCAGACCGCTCAGCAAATGGTACTAAGCTCTCGGATGTCGCAACATATCCCGCCACTATCGCGTCCGGCAACTCCAATGTTGCCAACAACTTCGTGATGGCTGAGGGAAAGTTCTTTATTCAGGTGGACATTATTAACAATAATGGTCAACTGACCTGTGAACCTCAGGGCACCTTCGGTTCGAAGACCTACAAGAATACCTATAAGGGTAATGCTCCTGGCACTGAGGAAGAAGTCACAGGCTTGATTGCCGAGGTGCTCAATGCAGAGATTATTGCTGTGGTTCCTACCCGCACCGGTAAGTTCCGCGTTGTCGGTTCTGACGAGTTCCCTGCAGAGGTGAATCCCAGCCAGGACACTGGTCAGGCTGCCACTGACACCAACCAGACGGCTCTCGAGATTGTTGCCGATGATGAGATGCCCGCTCCTTTCTATTTTGGAAAGCTTCCTGTATCAGATGGTGAGTTGGACTGCACCACAGGTGAAGTCACCGAAACTCCTGGGGAATAAGGGTATGCCCATTTTTAAGGTTAGGGATAATGTAAAATGATGGGGGCGGAATGGGCGTACAGCCTCATTCCGCCTTTTTAATTCAGTTAATTATGAACGGAATAGACAAACTTTTTCGAGCCAGAATTGAAGAATGGCTCTCAAAGAAAAAGCACACTGAGGCCGATTTGGCCAACGGTGCAATGATGGTGCTGCAGTGCAACCGCAACCGCGCCATGTACAACACCATGATGCGAAAGCCTTCTCACTATGAGGAGAAAATGGTCTATGAACTGAAAAAGCACCTGGCTTATCTTCAGAACGATATGAACCTCGATGACGTGAAAAAGCTGGAGAAAAAAATCCTCCCTGTCATCGGCAAGGCCATCGCTGACACAGAGGAAACCACTGATAAGGCTGCAGCAGCCCTGGGTGAGATTCCTGAGGATAGTTTCCTCCCTGCTCCGGCACTCTCTTCTGAGGAGCCATACAAGCAGACGGATGCCATCGTCGCACGCGGCAAGCGTACCGACCATGACACCCTACCTGAAACCATCCGTGCCATCTGGGATAAGAACGCAGAGCGCTATAAGAAGATCAAGCAGGCCCATGAGACCTGTAAGACCCTCACAGCAGCCTGCGATCGCTATGAGTTCACATCGGCTATTGCCGAACTGTGGGATGCCTATAAGAAGGACTTCGACACCTACGACCACTACGTGCTCGTTGACGTAAACGAGGAAGTAGGGACTCAGACTCCTGATACCGAAGAAGTGCAGTTGTCTGCAGAGGATGTGAAGGCCATCAATGCCGCACGCCCTTATATCTCCAAGAACCTTCCCAAGTTGATCGCCCTCGTGGCAGCCGCCAAGCAGGAAGGATTCACTGAGGCTCAGGCTCAGGAACTGGAGAGTTGGCGCGACCGCATACAGCAGCGCGTCGACGTGCTGATCCGCACGAAACAGGTCATCAAGGATGAACTTCGCCAGCAGCTGACGGAGGCTGACATCAAACTCGAGATTTCTGATTCAGATGGGCAGGGGCAGGAACATAGCGACGATTCTCCAGCCACTGAATAAGTGCGCCTCTCAGTGCTATCTGGGTACAGGACTTCATACGCTCGGTCTCTTGAACTGGATTCTTCAGCAGACCGGGCGTGCTGATGTATACGTCAGCACTTTCAGTACCAGTGAGGCTTTCTTGAATGGTTTCTTCAACCTGAGAAAAAAGAAACTCATTAACCACAGTGTTCTGTTGGCAGACCTGAAGGCCTCAAAGAAAACCGTGCAGCTTTACCGGCTCATGCAGTCATGCTTTGATACCGTATATCTGGGGATGAACCACTCGAAAATTGTCCTCGTGCAGAATGACTCACACCTGGTGTCAGTCATTTCATCCCAGAACCAGACCTACGGCGACCGTGCGGAATGCACCATGGTCACTACGGACCAGATGGCATTCTATGACCTCTATTGTGGATTGCGCGATATCGTGGATAAGAACTCAATACAACTCAATGGACTATTCAACCGAATTACTGAAAGAGATAACCAGGTGCGCGAGAACACTAATGACCCCATCGATGGTGTCTTTCCGTTTGGGTATTGATGAAGTGCAGCTTCATGACGATATCAACACCCTCGGGCATCCAGCCCGACGTGCCTACTACTCAGGATTGGAAGAGACCGATAAGGAACTGCGCCAGCAGCAGCTGGACCTGATGCGTGCCGGCAGCCCGTCAGCCATCGCTGACTGTCAGCAGCGCATCGAACGCATTCTGAATGAAATAACCGTCTAAAAACAGATGCTATGCCACTGCCTACCAACCTCGATGATTATACAAAGTACATCGTAAAGAGCGATGAAGAACTCCTCGAAGAGCGAGTGAGTCCTACCATTATCCAGCGGCTTCACCGCCTGCGTGGACTGTACGCCTATTGGCTCCAGTTCCCGGATAAGTTCGAGCGCGATATCATGCAGCAGGACATGGCATTGTTTCAGGTCGGCAGGGCACAGGCTTACGATGACGTGCGCCTGGTGCAGATTATCCTGGGCAACATGCAGCAGGCAAGCCGTAACTTCATGCGGTGGAAGATTAACCAGGATTTGGAACAGGACTTGAAGGCAGCACGCCGTGCCGGAGAGCACAGAGCCGTGGCCGCCATCGAGAAGGTGCGTGTGCTAAACAACCGCACCGATAAGGAGGATGAGCCGGATACGAACTACGACCGCATCCCGCTCTTTGGTGTCGTATTTACCAGCAATCCCGCTGCGCTTAAGATTCCAGGCTATGACAATGAGGCCTCACTGCGTAAGGATATCGTCTCGATGAACAAACGCTATAACCGCGAGATAGAGAAAGAGAAGGATTATACCGAATACGAAGAGGTGGAAGAGGATGGAACAGCAGGAACCGATATTTGAGCAGTACCTGAACGACGGCCAGGCATACATGCTGATGATGATGCCGCGCGACCTCGTGGCCGAGTGCGGACGTGGCTTCGGCAAGGGTCTCGTGCAGGCAGGTCGCATCCTTACTGCAGCACAGCTGATGGAAGGATCCTGCGGCGCTGCCGTCTGTCCGTCCGTGAAACGTGGCCTGACAAACATCGTTCCCTCATGGATGATACACTGGGAGAACTGGGGCCTGAGGCGTGACCGCCACTATATCGTTGGCAAAAAGCCATGGAAGGCCCTCGGATGGAAGAAACCTATCTTCGAGCCTGCCAACTGGGAGAATACCATTGCATTCTACAATGGCTCCATCATCAACCTGGTCAGTCAGGACCGAAGCGGTACCAGTAACTCACTGTCTCTCGACTACGTGGTTCTGGATGAAGCAAAGCTTCTCGACTTCGAGCAGCTGAAAGATGAGACGTTCCAGGCGAACCGTGGCAATCAGATGTATTTCGGCAAGTGCTATCTGCATCATGGCATGACCATCACCAGTGATACGGCCATGACAAAGAAAGGATCCTGGTATTTCAGATATGAGGAGCAGATGGATTCCGCTCTGGTTCGCGTCATCGAGGGATTGGTCAATCATATCTGGGTACTTAAGCAGAAGCTGAAAAAGCACCCTGAACGTGCAATCTACTATGATCGTAAAATCAGGAAAGAGGAAGAGCAGCTGAACTTTTTCCGCTCCAAATGCTTGCTCTACTGTAAATACTCCAGCATCACGAACCTCGCCGTATTGGGGGCTGAGTTCGTCAAGCGCATGAAGCGTGAACTGCCACTGCTTACCTTCATGACGTCCATCATGTGCATCCGTGTGGGTATCTCCCTCGACGGATTCTATGGCGGTATGCGCGAGTCGGTGAACCTCTATACAGCACCGAACAATAAGGTGCTCCAGCTGGAAGCCATCAACAATGAAGGTGGCATCCCCAATGACTGTCGCACCGACGGCGATCTGGAGGCGGACAAACCGATTATCATTGCCTTTGATGCCAACGCGCTCATCAACTGGCTCGTGTGCGGCCAGGTGGGCGATGATGGCAAACTCCGTGTCCTGAAATCGTTCTTTGTCAAATACGACCGCAAACTGGAGGAACTGTGCGAGGACTTCATGGAGTACTACTATTACCATCGCACCCATCGCGTCATCTTCTACTACGATTCAACGTTCCTCGGTCAGGAATATGCGTCTTCCAGAGGTCAGAGCTTCGCTTCGATCATCAAGAGCATGTTCCGTCGTCATCAGTGGGCTGTCCGTGAAAAGTACATCGGCAAGCCTAAGGATCACGTCGAGAAAAACGAGCTGATCAACCGTATGTTCCAAGGACGCGCCCAGCATCAGGTACTCATCAACCGTGACAACAACCCTGATTTGCTCATCTCCATACAGTCAGCAGGTGTGCGTAACGGAAAGAAGGATAAATCGGGCGAGAAACTCGCAGAGACGGAGGAAGACCGCCTGGAGGCCCGCACCGATGGCTCTGATGCTTTCGACACCCTCTGCATAGGCGTGGAGCGTTATCCTGTGGCTTGGGGTCGTGGCAGTCAGACGAACGAGTACCCTAACAGTTGAACTGAATCTTTAATGTCCATGTCCTGAAAGCGTTCTGTGACTCGGATTAAATATTTCATAATTCAAATTTTTTCGGCAGGTCGGCGTCGTGAGACGATGGCCTGTCTTTTTTATGGTATGGCGCTTTGTGCTCTGTGGCATTCCATGCTTCATTAATATATACTGCAAAGCGTGACAACCCATTTGTTCCCTCACCTGACTTCACCGTCGCACCGATGATAGCATCCGTTCCATCTCATTGTCTTAGGGTCTGCCGTTGCTGCTTCTTCGACCATGTAGGTCAGGTCTGCTGCCCTTGGGCGTGTCTGCTCTTGGCGCCCTGTCTCTCATGCCTCATTACTCACTCCTTTCGTTATCCGTGCTGGCGTTGATTTTCATATCCTGATGCTTGCTCAATATTCCATGCTGCCGCACTACGTTGGCGATGTCTGATTGTTGTCATAACATTTTTCTGAGAACTCTCCAGCGTCAGGGCTGCTTTGATTTTTCCTTTGCAAAGGTAGGGGAAGCCCGTGCCCTGCAAGTACCGGTCGCAAACTCCCTATTTCTTCACAAAATTCCGACACGCTTTCCGCATTTTCTTCTTAACGCCAGGTAGTGGCTAAAGAAAATGTGGTTTTTCAGAATTTTGATTGAAATTCCTTGCATCCAGGCACTACCACTTCCTACCTGTGGAATGCAACGTAAAAATTACAAAAGCTCCCAGAGCTTCTAAGTTAAATCTCAAAAAAATTAGAATTATGACAACAATTTTTCAGACATCGGCAATCAACTCTCAGTTCGGCTATCGCAAAAACAGAAGAGCAAGCAATATCTACAGTGTAGTAATCAACGCTGAGGACGGCAACTATCAGGAGTATGAGATAGAGGCATCATCCGAGACAGAGGCACATGCCAAGGCAGACAGCATCGCCCAGAGCAGCATGGTAGACGTGACCTACATCGAGGTCTACAAAGTAGCTTAACGGTAACCCAATTAAATATATGAGATTATGGAACAGAAGTTATTCATCCTGGTTAAGACCGAGAAGTCCAACAGGTCAGAGAACAATGTATGGGTCGTCAGCACCCGCAGTTACAAAAAGAAGTACTGCAGAAATGCCCTCATGGCACTCAGGTACGCCTTCATCCTTAAGAAGCAGACAGGCAGGGACATCGCCCAAGACGCTTTCGACCGCCTTATTCAAGAGATTAGAATCCGTAAGTCACAAACAATTTCAAACCAAGTACAGTCATGAAAAGTAACAGTTCAACAACAGTCAGCGGTACAGACCGCATCGTCGGACAATTCGCCGACATGATGATTCAGACCATCACCAGCCTCCAGAACGGATGGCGAAAGACATGGATCAGCACCACCGCAAACGGGCGTCCAGTAAACTTCGGCGGACGCGAGTACAACCGATTCAATGAATTCTTCCTTTACCTGCTATGTGAGGCGAAGAGCTATCAGTATCCGGTCTTTGTCACGATCAACAAGACCAATGAGCTGGGAGCGTCCGTAAAGAAAGGTGAGAAATCAGCTCCAGTGCTTTTCTGGAAGCTCTACATCAAGGATGCCAACGGACAGAATGTCACTGAGGACGAATATAGGCAAATGTCACATGCTGACCAGCGAGCCTGCGACGTCCACCCTGTACTGAAGTACTACAACGTGTTCAACGTAGAGCAGACGAACCTCGCTGAGGTGCAACCAGAAAAGTTGAAGAAACTCGTTGAGTCCAAGTTCGCCGTTCCTGAGTTGCGTAGCACGGACGGTATGTACGACAACCCGGAGCTGGATGCCGTCATCGATGAGCAGACATGGATATGTCCCGTCGCCTGCAAAGAGCAGGATAGGGCTTACTACTCGCCCTCTACCGACTCCATCACACTGCCGACGAAGCAACAGTTTAACCTCGGAGGTTCCGAGGATGATGTTTTCCTCGCTGGGCAGGAGTTCTATTCGACGATGCTGCATGAGATGGCTCACTCCACTGGCAGCAAAAACCGCCTGAACCGCCTAGGTGGCAGCGCTTTCGGCTCTGAGGACTATGCCAAGGAGGAACTCGTGGCAGAACTCACAGCAGCGCTTATAGGCCACAGCCTCGGTTTCAATACGAGGGTTCGTGAGAACAATGCGGCGTATCTCTCCAGTTGGCTGAAGAGCCTTAAAGAGGAGCCTAAGTTCCTGGTCAGCGTACTGTCTGATGTGAGCAAGGCTGCTCAGATGATTGAAAGTTCATTGTTTCACAAGGAGGTGGCTTAGCCTGCCTCCTTTTTTAATCCGCATCGCCATGCTGAAGTACGCATTGTTCGACTACGTTCCGAACCGGAAGCTGAGTAAGGCTTCCTTCGAGTTGCAGGATCTGCACCGTATGATCCTTGGATTCAAGGACGGTCGCAACCTCTACACCCGATGGGCTGCAAGGCTTTTCGCCCGTGCACTGTCAGCTATGGATTTATCGGATACTGTCATTGTTTGCATACCTGCCAGCACTCGATATTCGAATGTCAGACGCTGGAAACGGTTCTCTGACATCCTCTGCAACTTGACGGGAGCCATTGACGGCTTCGACCGCATACAGGTCAGCGGTAGCCGCAAGCGGGCACATGTCACTGGTGACCATGAGCTGGCGACGAATATCAAGCACTATGTGCATATCGATGCCGAGTACTTCAGGAACCGTAAAGTCCTGGTCATCGATGATATCTACACCACAGGGCAGTCGTCGGCTGCATTCATAGCAGCTATGCAAGCAGCTGGTGCTACAGTCACCATGGCCATGTTCCTCGCCAAGACAAAGCGTTACCGCCATAGGGGGGAATAAAGTTTCCCCCCTGCACCCCACTGAAAGAGAAATAGGTATCGCGCCTATCGTACCCCGCCCACCCTAGGCCGTGCGCTTTGCTTATGCCCGGTGAACGATAGGCGCGATGGGGCAAAGCCCCGTTTTTCTATTGGCCCACCCTCACACCCCTGCGCACCTGAACGTTCATAATTCGACACTGTCAGATGAACAGACAGAGTCATTCACGTTCCTCATACAGGACGCGCACCATGCCACCACGCCCCTGCTGCCAGTACCATTGCTCCGCTCCGTTGCGCATGAGATGCCGAGAGAGCCTTATCGGCTGAGATGTGGTGGTTCGCATCGAAGAGAGCATGACATGACGTCACACACACATCGATGACGTGCCAAGGCACCACCGCCACGTCTCTGCCAGGCACACCCGTCATCTGATGCTCCACTATGCTACACGTAGGTATTGGCTGCAGGGGCGGATAGCATCGTGCCACCCTGTATGCACGTATTGCTACGTGAAGGTGCTTGCCTG
>ONAE01000127.1 GCA_900315695.1 uncultured Prevotella sp.
AAGATAAGTGAAAAATCTGACATGGCAAAATCCTGAGCCGCTCGGCTTTGCCGCTTCGCGCGTCGAAGAACTTTTTGTTGCTCAGGATATTAAAATATGTTTAATGTTATAGTGCTGCGGAATTAAGGATTCCCAATTTCCCAAAAATGCTTTTCCCTAAAACCACAAGACCACAAGGCTGCACATCAGGAAGGATTCTGATGCTGTCGGCACTGTTCGCCATTCACTTGGTTGGTGTGTTTGTCGAACCATCACTATTCACTCGCGAAGCGTCTGCTCAAGGCTATCGCAATCCGATTATCAATGCCGACGTGCCAGACAACACCATCTGCCGGGCTGGAGACTATTACTATATGATATCCACAACCATGCACCTCATGCCCGGCGCACCCATGATGCGAAGCAAGGACCTGAAACACTGGGAGACAGTCAGCTATGTGTTCGACCGAATTGAAGACGGCGACCGCTACAACCTCGTAGATGGCAAGACTGTATATGGACAAGGACAATGGGCCGCCAGCCTCCGCCACTACTTCGGAAAGTTCTACGCCTGGTTCACTACCAACGGAGAGCCATACCAGGGATTTCTCTATACCGCCGACAAGGCAGAGGGACCATGGAAACTCGTCAGTCGCCCACCCCACTTCCACGACGGCAGTTTCTTCATCGACGATGACGGCAGAGTGTATATCTTCTACAATTCGGGAGAAGCAGTGGAACTGACACGCGCCATCCTCGACGAGACAGGCAAGACATGGGGACAGGAAGCAGTACTGCGCAGATTCTCCATCCCAGTCCGCGACGGCATAGAAAATGCACTTCTTGAAGGAAACAACATGATGAAAATCAACGGCAGATACTACCTTCTGATGATTTCATGGCCCCGCGACAATGTCCGTCGTGAAGTATGCTATCGCGCAGAGAGCCTCGATGGCCCGTGGGAGAAGAAGATAATACTCAATCACGCCCTGCCACCATTTCCCACCGGAGGTGTAGCACAAGGCGGTATAGTAGACTCCCCTACAGGAGAATGGTATGGCATCTTCTTTCAGGACAGGAACGGAGTGGGTCGCACCCCATGTCTCCTGCCATGCAGATGGGAAGACGGGTGGCCAGTCCTTGGCAATGCTGAAGGAAAAGTGCCAGACGACACCTCCGCCAAGTACATCCACCAGACAGGCATTCTCGGCAACGACGAATTCAGTTCCGACAGACTCTCGCTCTACTGGCAGTGGAACCACAACCCAGTCAACGAAGCCTGGAGCCTTACAGAACGCCATGGATATCTGCGCATGAAGACCAGCCGCGTAGTCGACAACCTGTTCGTAGCGCCAAATACCATCACACAACGCATGGAGGGACCGAAATGTGTAGGTACCGTATGCCTTGACATCAGCAAGATGCAAGATGGCGACAAGTGCGGACTGTCAGCTTTCTGCGGAACCAGCGGAGTACTCTGCATCTCCAGGAACGGCAAGTCGTCCGTCCTGTCCATGGAGGTACAGAACATCGAACTGGACAAGCAGCATACAGTAAGCAAGGTAAGAGTCGAGCAGAAAGCCAAAGTCAGGATTCCAGGAACAAAACGGCCTGTCTACCTCCGCGTATATGGTGACTTTACCAACGGACGCGACATCGCAACATTTGCCTACAGCCTGGATGGAAAGAATTTCATCCCTATTGGCAGCGACATGAAGATGATATTCGACGGGAACACATTCTTCATGGGCACCAAGTTTGCCATTTTCAACTACGCCACCAAGCAGAAAGGCGGCTACATCGACATCGACTGGTTCCACATCGACCACGAAGGGTAAGAGCCATCAGATTCAGCCCACCAAGCACATTGACAGACCACCCTGTAGCAGGAAGCGGATAGCAGAACCGTTCCACGAAAATCGCATCTGATCCAGAAATTTTTCTCTCTGGCAGCTTTCTCTACTTCTTCAAGGAAGCTTGATTTTGTAAAGCTGCCTTGCTGTTGTTTATTTGTTCCTGAAGTTCTTCTGGCGATAGAGGATGCTCTCTGGAGTACTCTATATCCCTTTTGCATCCTTCCTGATTGTCCCACCAGGCTTGTGGCAAGCCCAATTTCTTCTGTTCTTCTGTGAGTTCCATTTTTATCTAATTTACGACAATCCATGATATATTTGCAAATCTATCTTGAATTCCCCAATCCCCAGACCGATTCTTGATGGCTTTTATTCTAACCTGATACTCTGCTGGGCACAAATTCGGAAGTGGTCCCTCTGAAAGTGCCCTGACAACTTCCTTGTAGCTGACGCTGTCCGTGTTTGACACATAATTGCTCAGGCGGATGTTACACCGCTGCATCACGCCGTCAAGCTTGGAGAGCTTGCGCACGATTTCCGTGTCAAGGTCAAATATGCGCCTGTCGTATTGGCGAAGCTGCTGGATTATCTCCGGCGGCACGAAGCTCTTGGAGATGAGATCCTTCATCACGCACTCTGCAATCCACTGGGCATCCTTCACGTCGCTTTTCCTTCCGGGAAGCTGGCGGATGAAATAGGGATTGACAAGCTTGAGGTCAAAGTCTGCCTCAAGCACTCTCCACACAGGTATCCAATACACGCTCGTGCTTCCCATTGCTACCTCGCCAACGTCATGTGAAACCATCATATCGCGCATGGCGTCAAGCTCTGGTGTTAAAACTCCGAACACTTTCTCAATTTTTTCTCCATTTTCGCGGAGGATACAAAGAAATACGCTATCTTTGTGCACGTCAAGGCCGCATACTGCTCTCATAAGCCTGCAATTTAAGGGTTAAACAATTAAAATATCGCCCCAAATATACAAAACAATTGTGACATAGAGCACGTTTCTGGCAGGATTGAGCGTATGTGGGCCTTGACTCATTGCAAAAACACCCCGAATGGGTGCGGTGGATAGACAATTTCTTCGTTTTTTATCTACGTTGTTGTATAAACCGAAGTTTTTATCTAAATTTGCCATGTCAATGCAGATTTTTATCTTGTTTGTTTTGCAGCACTAAGATAAGTGAAAAATCTGACATGGCAAAATCCTGAGCAACTTTTTGCTGCTCAGGATATTAAAATATGTTTAATGTTATAGTGCTGCGGAATTAAGGATTGAGAGACTATTTTGCGAGAAAGTCAGGAGACTTTTGATAGACACGGACATAGTCGATTTCATAACGCATTGGGAAGGCATCGGGTTGTGGTTCGCCCCCATTGATGCCTCCAATAGCGAGGTCGAGCAAAATGTAATGATACTGGTGAAATGGATTGAAACCTTCCCCCGCCCCTTTACCATTGATGGTGTTTTGAATGTTGATATCGTTGAGTACTTCTCCATCGAGTGCCAGCACAATGTGGTTCTCATCCCAATCCATGGTCCAGACATGGAATTTCTCTCCCCAGTAAGGGTCTTTTTGAAGAAAATGGTTGTAATGTATCCGTTGATATTAATTGTCATATGTAGAGCAATGGCGAGTAATAGAAGTGAACCTAAAATAGCGGCACGAGTAAACGCATCACGTATATTAATATCTTCGCCATCGTTTTTTCGAATCCTGCATTTCAAAACTCTTTTACCTAATGATGCTTTGAAGATTAGCTCACATAACAGGTAATATAGTATATTAACTACAAAAAATATCCAAATGTGTTTGTCATATACATCTTTCATGGTCTTGTAATGCTCATAATCTTGTTCTTTAGACATCATTGGCGAATAGCCATTATCTTGGAGCCACTCATTCACTTCGACATTACGCTCATGGATTGTTTTCTCTGATTCGATCTTCTTATATTCAATACCAAGCTGAGATATAAAATGCCCCATCTCAGCGCCAGGTGAATCCGCGCATAACATAAAAGCAATTATCACGAATAAGATTGCTATCAGTATCTTATCTATGATGGTACTGATTAAGCGTTGCCACAAAGATACAATTTCCATCTCAAACATGTTTTAAAAAGTTAATTACTCTCAATCTTCTGCAGTAGCCCGCAATAATTTGACAATGTTTGCACCTCTTACAAGAACACGGTGCAAAGATACTAAAATCCTTTCAAAATATAATTGAAAAAAACAGAAAATACTAAAAAGGGCTGATATTTAGTTACTTTTCCAAGAAGAATCGGGTTTTAGAGCCAATTTCCTTTTGTAAACTATATCAAAGGATTAAAGGTGAAAGCGACAAAGCGAAGGGCAAGAAAATCTGAGGTCAAGTTGAAGAATGACTTTTCTGCTCTCCGATAATCAGAAGGACAATTATTCAAGGAGTTGACGGTTGAGAACCCCAGGAGTTTTCAACCGTCAACCGT
>ONAE01000010.1 GCA_900315695.1 uncultured Prevotella sp.
TCCCCTAATGGAGATTATCTCCGTCACTCGTGGAGATCATCCGAGTGACCCGTGGAGATTATCTCCCTCCATCAAAGGAATGATTCCTTTGCGGCCCGCTGGCCTTGACCGCCATGAGGGAGAGAAATTAGTCGGTGGATATAGTACGGTCATCACCCAAGAGGATTACAAACAGGTAAAGAATTAGATAACCATGGGCGCAGAGGTGGCAGGCATTTTTGCGCCCATCGAATATAATGAGTTTTTACAACTCAGAAATAGACAGGTATGATGTATGATTATCTACAACGGCAACATCACCATCGAGATCGATCTCCTGCTGAGTGTCATCAACGTCAGCGTCCAAGCGGTTGATATCGTAAACAATCTACCCCAATTAAAGTTCGATTAATAAACTTTACAAACTGACGTCTGAGATTCGCATGATATCCACCAATTCTAACTTGGGCTTCAAATATGCGAAATATGAGCCGTTTTGTAAACATTTGACTATCTGAGGCTTACAAAACTGGCACTTTCTCGGACAAGAAAAAACATCCTAAAAAGTAGCTTTTTGCACCTCAAAAAGTTACTTTTTACTATTAATTCCAGCACTTTTTACCTTTAAATCTAGCACTTTTTCCCATTAATGGGAACATTTTTTCATAACTATGCAGTAAGTTTTCCATAGCCAAACACGTTGGAAGCATACCTTTTGCTCGCATCTTCCCCTTTTTCTTTCCTAGGACATCCTATTCCGAAGTGTTAAATTCCAGTATAATTCCTTTACAAAGGATTTACTAATCCATACGGTTGCGGTAATCTTCGTAGGTAAAGGTGCGCAGGGTTTCGAGCGTGCCGTCTTGATGAAGCATGGCAATGGAGGGATGGGTAATACCATTGAAAGTATTGGTTTTCACGGTCGTGTAATGAATCATGTCTTCGAAGATCACCTCCTCGCCAGGCTCCAGTTCATGTTCGAACTGCCAGTAGCCCATGAAATCGCCGCTCAGGCAGCTGTTGCCACCCAGACGATAGAGGTGAGCAATCTGTGGCGAGTGCTCATCGAAATGCTTGGCGCCACGCACCTCAGGATAGTAAGGCATCTCCAGACAATCAGGCATGTGACAGGTGAAGCTGACATCAAGGATAGCCGTCTGAATGCCCTTATCCTCCACCACATCCACTACGTGAGAAACGAGTGGTCCAGTCTTCCAGGCAAAGGCACTTCCCGGCTCAAGTATCACCTTCAGCCAAGGATAGCGCTGGTGGAATTTCTGCATCAGCGAGATGAGCAGACCGGTATCATAATCCTTGCGCGTCATGAGATGACCACCGCCAAAGTTGATCCACTCCAACTGAGGGAACCACCGCGAGAACTTAGCTTCGATATGCGCCAGCGTGCGCTCGAACACGTCTGCCCCACTCTCGCAATGGCAGTGACAATGGAAGCCCTTGATATCCTCAGGCAACTGCTCTGGCAGTTTGTCGGCAGAGATACCGAACCGTGTACCAGGGGCACAGGGGTTATAGAGCAGCGTTTCCACCTCGGAATATTCGGGATTCACACGCAATCCTAGTGATACACCTGCCGCACGCTCGTGAAAATGCGCGTACTGCGACAACGAGTTGAATGTAAGATGTGACGAGCAAGCCACAATCTGGTCGAACTCATCATCGGTATAGGCGGGTGAATAGGTATGGGCAGGTGCACCAAACTCCTCGTAAGCCAGACGAGCCTCAGACAATGAACTGGCTGTAGTGGAATAGATATACTCTCGGAAGATGGGGAACG
This sequence comes from uncultured Prevotella sp., assembly GCA_900315695.1. GTDB lineage: Bacteria > Bacteroidota > Bacteroidia > Bacteroidales > Bacteroidaceae > Prevotella. The sequence continues at coordinate 1,775 of ONAE01000010.1, forward strand.
TTTTCCAAAGGGCAAATGCCTTAAAAGCAAGGATAACCTCAATATCAGCTTTCGCCGCAATATCAGCGATAAGCTGGAGATTGCGGCGAAGCTTGGTTTCCTCTATAATATAAATAGGTGTAGCCATTATTCTTTCTTTAGCGGAACAAGTACACTGAATGTACTACCTTCACCTTCGACAGATTCTACAGTACAGTCGCCACCATTCTTTCGGGCAAAGTCCTGACAGAGCTGGAGTCCGAGACCTGAGCCTTCTTCTCCGCCTGTGCCATAGGTGGTCTCTCCCTTATGGAAGATTGAGTCCAGACGGTCGGCAGCGATACCCACACCATGGTCGCGCACGCTAATCTTTGCGAAGTCGCCCTCAGTCGTCATCAGGATGTCGATCGTGGATCCCTCTGGCGAGAACTTCACGGCATTCGACATGAAGTTGCGCACCACCGTCTTTAGCATATCGTTATCAGCTCTGACAATGAGGGGCTCGCTGGTGCGCTCCAGGTTCAGCTTGATATTCTTGGTCTCGGCGATCATCTCAAAGATATCCACCACACCTGGAATGATGTCGTTCAGGTCGAGATCCTGAGTCACCACAGTCAACTTACCTGTCTGGCTCTTGGTCCACTTCAGCAGGTTGTCAAGCAGGTCGTGTACCTCTTCCGACTCCTTGTTGGCCTTATCCAGCAACTCGTAGAGCTCTGGTCCGACTGTCTCTTTAGGTACGGATGCCACTACCAGATTCAACACCATACGGATACTTGCCATCGGTGAACGAAGATCGTGGGCTATCACAGAATACATTTTATCACGGTTACTTAACGTAGCTCGTAACTCAGAATTCTGCTTCTCAATAATACGCTTTGCAGCTACCAGAGAAATCTGTTGCATCACACGCATCACCAACTCTTCCTTGTTAAAAGGCTTTGTCAGGAAGTCATTTGCACCCACTTGGAAACCTTTTACCAGATCGGCAGGGGTGTTAAGAGCGGTCAGGAAGATGATAGGAATTTCTTTTGTCTCATCATCTTTCTTCAGGATTACAGCAGTATCGAAACCACTAATATCAGGCATCATCACGTCCAACAAAATCAGATCGGGATGCTCTTTCTTTGCCATCTCGATACATGAGGTACCATTGTTCGCTGTGCACACCTGAAACTTCTCGTTAGTCAAAAGGATCTTCAACAACAAGACGTTACTGACCACATCATCGACAATAAGTATCTTATACTCACTTCGGTTTATCTTTGATTCTAAAGTCTCTCCGGCGTCCATATATAGTGATAATATTTTGTGCAAAAATAATGCAATAATTTGAATCTACCAAATTATTGCACCATTTTTTAACTAAAAAGCCTATTTCACTTATATTCTGCCCATGATTTGATACCAATTGCATCAAGTTTGACAGTACAGAAAGCATGAATAAAGGCACTTGCCAAGCGACTGTTAGTGATCAGTGGAACATTCAAATCGATGGCAGCACGCCGAATCTTATAGCCATTTGTCAACTCGTGAGTGGTGAGATTCTTGGGGATATTCACCACCATATCGATCTGATGCTGATGCAAGAGATCGAGGGCTTTGGGGGCATCAGAGTCGTCCTGAACATCTGAAGGCCAGAGGACGCGGGTATTCGCGATGCCATTCTCGGTCAGATACTTCGAAGTACCACCCGTAGCATAAAGCTGATAGCCATGACCTACCAGCATGCGGGCTGCATCGAGCATCTCGGCTTTCTGCTTAGCAGAACCTGTAGAGAGTAACACAGACTTCTTAGGAATACGATGACCTACAGAGAGCATGGCCTTCAGCAAGGCGGTATCCGTATTGTCGCCGATACATCCCACTTCTCCTGTTGACGCCATATCCACGCCTAACACAGGATCAGCTTTCTGAAGGCGGTTGAAGCTGAACTGCGAAGCCTTGATGCCCACATAGTCAAGATCGAAGAGGTTCTTATGCGGACGTTCCACAGGAAGACCCAGCATCACCTTGGTGGCCAGATCGATGAAATTCAGCTTTAATACTTTCGACACAAAGGGGAACGAACGGGAGGCTCGGAGGTTACACTCAATCACAAGAATGTCATTATCACGAGCCATATACTGAATATTGAAAGGACCATTGATATGCAAGGCTTTCGCTATCTGACGCGAGATGCGCTTGATGCGGCGAACCGTCTCTACATACAGCTTTTGCGGAGGGAACTGGATCGTAGCATCACCCGAATGTACGCCGGCAAACTCGATATGCTCAGAGATGGCATAAGCCAGGATCTCACCATCCTTAGCCACAGCATCCATCTCTATCTCCTTGGCATGTTCGATAAATTTCGATACGACGACAGGATGATCTTCTGACACGTTAGCTGCTAACTGCAGGAACTTCTCCAGCTCTTCTTTGTTGGAACAGACATTCATGGCAGCACCAGAGAGCACATAAGAAGGACGCACCAATACGGGGAATCCTACTTTTTCCACAAACTTGTCGATATCCTCCATCGATGTCAAAGCCGACCATTCTGGTTGATTCACTCCAATCTCATTCAGCATCTGCGAGAACTTGGCACGATCCTCAGCGCCATCGATATCCACTGCCTGAGTACCCAAGATGTTCACATGTTGCTCATCCAGATACATCGCCAGATTGTTAGGTATCTGACCACCCGTAGAGACAATCACACCATGTGGCTGTTCCATATCGATGATATCCAACACACGTTCAAAAGTCAGTTCATCGAAATACAAACGGTCGCACATGTCATAATCGGTAGAGACAGTCTCGGGATTATAATTAATCATCACACTACGCCAACCCTCCTTGCGGATTGTGTTCAATGCCTGTACACCACACCAGTCGAACTCTACCGACGAACCGATGCGATAAGCTCCAGAACCCAATACGATGATGCTCTTCTTATCATTCTCATATTGGATATCATGAGCCACACCAGAATAAGTAACATATAGATAATTCGTCTGTGCCGGATACTCAGCTGCCAGTGTATCAATCTGTTTCACGACAGGCAAGATACCGAACTGCTTTCTGCGGTTGCGAACCAGCAGAAGGGCCTTGTGCATGTTCACAATCTCGCCCTCTAATCCTATGGCGCGGGCTATCTGGAAATCAGTAAAGCCATAGATCTTTGCCTCACGAAGTAGCTCGGCTTCCAATGTGTTGATGTTCTGTTTCTTAAGACGTTCGTCGATATCAATGATGTGCTTTAGTTTCTCGAGGAACCACTTGTCAATCTTTGTCAATTCATGAATACGATCGATGGTGTATTCTGGTAGATGCATTGCTTTTGAGATAACGAAGATACGCTTGTCGGTAGGTTCACGAAGGGCTGCGTCAATATCGGCAATCTTCAGTTCCTTGTTCTCCACATAGCCATGCATGCCCTGACCGATCATACGGAGACCTTTCTGGATTGCTTCCTCAAAGGTGCGTCCTATCGCCATTACCTCGCCCACACTCTTCATACTTGAGCCCAGTTCCTTATCTACACCATGGAACTTAGAAAGATCCCAACGAGGAATCTTACAAACCACATAGTCGAGTGCTGGCTCAAAGAAAGCGCTGGTGGTCTTCGTCACCGAGTTCTTCAGTTCGAAAAGTCCGTAGCCCATACCCAATTTAGCGGCAACGAAAGCCAAGGGATAGCCTGTGGCCTTTGATGCCAAGGCGGAGCTTCTGGAAAGACGGGCATTCACCTCGATGACACGATAATCTTCCGACTGAGGATCGAAAGCATACTGCACATTACATTCACCGACAATACCTATATGGCGGATGATTTTGATAGCTAACGCACGGAGCTTATGATATTCTGAATTGGTAAGCGTCTGCGATGGGGCGATGACAATCGACTCTCCGGTATGGATTCCCAGCGGATCGAAGTTCTCCATGTTACAAACGGTGATACAGTTGTCATAACGGTCACGCACCACCTCATATTCAATCTCCTTCCAACCCTTCAATGATTTCTCAACCAATACCTGTGGAGAGAAGGCGAAGGCTTTCTCAGCCAGTTTATCAAGTTCCTCCTCATTATCGCAGAAGCCAGAACCTAAACCTCCCAGTGCATATGCAGCACGCAGGATCACTGGATAGCCCAGTGTCTTAGCAGCTTCTCTTGCATCCACAATATTATCACAAGCCTGACTCTTGATGGTTTTCACACCAATCTCATCAAGTTTCTTCACAAAGAGTTCACGATCCTCAGTATCCATGATGGCCTGTACAGGTGTACCCAGTACTTTCACGCCATATTTCTCTAAGACTCCATTCTGATAAAGTTCCACACCACAGTTGAGAGCTGTCTGTCCACCAAAAGCCAATAAGATACCATCCGGACGTTCTTTCTCAATGACACGTTCAACGAAATAAGGTTGTACAGGCAGGAAATAGATCTCGTCAGCCACCCCTTCTGAGGTCTGCACAGTGGCAATGTTGGGATTTATGAGTACGGTTTTGATTCCCTCCTCACGCAAGGCTTTCAAAGCTTGTGAACCACTATAATCAAACTCTCCGGCCTCACCGATCTTCAAGGCGCCGGAACCTAATAATAGGACTTTCTTGATATTGCTGTCTCTCATAATGTCTCAATAAAACGGTCAAACATAAATTCAGTATCAACAGGACCTGAGCAGGCCTCAGGATGGAACTGGGATGAGAACCAGGGATTAGTCTGATGACGGATGCCCTCGTTGGAACCGTCGTTCATATTCACAAACAGTTCTCGCCAGTCATTACCAAGGGTTGCCGCATCTACGGCATAACCATGATTCTGTGAAGTCACGTAACAACGGTTAGTGCCTACCTCACGTACAGGTTGGTTATGGGAGCGATGACCATATTTCAGTTTATAGATCGTAGCTCCACCAGCCTTTGCCAGCAATTGGTTACCCATGCAGATACCACAGATAGGCTTGCGTGAGGCAGACATTTGTTTCCTCAATACCTCTACAGCATCTACGCATCTGTCAGGATCGCCAGGGCCGTTTGCCAAGAACACCCCATCAAATTGCATATCGGTATAATCGTAATTCCAAGGTACTCGGATTACTTCTACGCCACGACGTACCAGACAACGGATAATATTATGTTTTACGCCACAATCTACAAGCACCACTTTCTTACCAGCACCTTCGTTATAACGGACGACATCCTTACAGCTTACCTTATCCACCCAGTTGATGCTGCCGTAGTCAATGGCTTCAGGCGCTTCCTGAATATCATCAAACTCCAGATGCCCCATCATCACACCATGCTCACGTAACACCTTTGTCAACTGGCGGGTATCAATACCAGTAACACCAGGTACCTGTTCACGCTTAAGCCAATCGCCAAGACTCTCATTAGCGTTCCAGTGAGAATAGGCCTCGCTATAGTCACTGACGATAATGGCCGAAGCATAAATCTTGTCGCTTTCCATATAGGTAGCAATACCATCTGTCTCCATCGTGAAGGGAGGCACGCCATAGTTTCCAACTAAGGGATAGGTAAGCGTCATCAACTGACCTGCATAACTGGGATCTGTCAGACTCTCGGGATAACCCATCATCGCCGTGTTGAACACGACTTCGCCTGCCACTGGTTTTTCAAAGCCGAAGCTCTTGCCCTTGAATGTTGTTCCGTCTTGCAGAACGAGTGTCACATCTTTCATCTTTTCTATTTATCTCTTTTCTATCTTTTTCAAAAAGAAGGGCGAAACGTCTATAAAACGAATCGCCCTTACCACTTATTCAACTGTTACTGATTTCGCCAAATTTCTTGGTTGGTCAACGTTCTTACCTTTACATACAGCCACATGGTAAGCCAACAACTGTAAAGGAATAGTTGCCACTAACGGTTCCAAACATTCCAGAACGTCAGGCAGCTCTATCACCTCATCCGCAATCTTGGAAATGGTATCATCACCCTTCGACACAAGAGCGATCACCCTTCCCTGACGAGCCTTTATCTCCTGGATGTTCGAAAGTACCTTTTCGTACATTGCATTATGCGTAGCAATGACCACAACAGGCATATCGGAGTCAATCAGCGCGATAGGACCATGTTTCATCTCTGCGGCTGGATAACCCTCAGCGTGAATATATGAGATTTCCTTCAGCTTCAAAGCACCCTCCAAGGCTACTGGATAAGAATAACCACGTCCTAAATAGAGGAAGTTATGCGCATAAGTAAAGGTACGGGCAAGATCTGCCACCTTATCGTTGGTCTTTAAAACCTCACGGATCTTATCGGGAATCTCACTCAGCCCCTTCACAATCTCCAGATATTCGTCGCGCTTGATGGTTCCCTTGGCTTCTCCCATTGCCAGCGCAATCATCGTCAGAACTGTTACCTGTCCAGTAAAGGCCTTTGTGGAAGCCACACCGATCTCAGGACCAACGTGAATATAAGTTCCAGTATCTGTGGCTCTGGGTATACTTGAGCCGATGGCGTTGCAGATACCGTAAATGAATGCACCTTTATCTTTTGCCAACTGAACGGCAGCAAGCGTATCTGCCGTCTCACCACTCTGGGAGATAGCGATAACTACATCATCCTTTCCGATGACAGGATTACGATACCTGAACTCGCTGGCATATTCCACCTCTACAGGCACACGAACTAATGATTCTATGATCTGCTTACCGATCAGTCCTGCATGCCATGAAGTACCACAAGCCACAATCACCACGCGTTTGGCATTTAACATCTGACGACGGTAATCGATTAAAGCGGAAAGGGTGACGTGATCTGCTTCAATATTCACACGACCACGCATACAGTTGGTCAAACATTCTGGCTGTTCAAAGATCTCCTTCAGCATAAAGTGAGGATAACCACCTTTCTCAATCTGTCCGAGATCGATATCTACGGTTTTCACCTTCAGATCCTGATCTTCACCATAGATATTAACCACATGCAAATCTTCTCCACGACGGATCACAGCGATGTTACCATCTTCCAAATACACCACTTTGTCTGTATATTCCACGATAGGACTGGCGTCACTTCCTAAGAAGAACTCATCCTCACCGATACCCACTACTAACGGACTCTGCTTACGGGCTGCGATGATCTGATCGGGATCACGCTTGTCGAGCACGGCAATAGCATAAGCTCCAATTACCTGGAAGAGTGCCACTTGAACAGCCGTCAGCAAATCGAGTTGCTTATGTTCTTTGATATATTCAATCAACTGCACAAGCACCTCTGTATCTGTGTCTGAAACAAAATGAACGCCTTTAGCCTTCAGTTTCTCTTTCAAATCGGCATAGTTCTCAATGATACCATTGTGGATGATAGCGAGATTTTTTGACTCTGAATAGTGTGGATGAGCATTCCGTGAAGATGGTTCGCCATGGGTAGCCCAACGTGTATGGGCAATACCTACAGTACCACTAACGTCCTTATCATTACAATATTCAACGAGATTATCAACTTTTCCTTTCGACTTATAAACGTTAAGACTGTTATCGTTGTTAATCAATGCGACACCTGCGCTGTCGTAACCACGATACTCAAGTCTTCTTAAGCCTTTTATTAAAATAGGAAAAGCATCCTTACGGCCGATATATCCTACAATTCCGCACATATTCCTTTTAATGTTTGTGTCAATTTTTGGCTTTAAAAATAGCCCACCAGAATTAACTGATGAGCTCTTTTTGCGGTGCGTACGAGATTCGAACTCGTGACCTCCTGCGTGACAGGCAGGCATTCTAACCTACTGAACTAACGCACCATTCCATGCATAATTAAAGAAAAACTTGCGGTGCGTACGAGATTCGAACTCGTGACCTCCTGCGTGACAGGCAGGCATTCTAACCTACTGAACTAACGCACCAGAAAGCACTCTTTCTTGCATCAGCACCACATCACGGTATTTCTTACCATCATAGAGCCATTCTTTGATTGTTGCAGCAGTCTCATAGCTCATCTTCTGGAAGAGTCTGAGCGAGGCCTCATTGGTTACATCCACATAGGCATAAAGCTGATGAAGGTGTACTACCGTCAAGGCATAATTTGCCAAAGCCTCTAAGACACTACTGCCGTACCCCTGTTTGCGAAAAGCGTCAAGGATAATCAGTCCCACCTCTGCCCGGCGGTTGGCGGGATCGAAACTCACTAGATCTACAATACCCACCACTTCATGCTGATCATTCTCCACCATCATTCTTACCTGACGGTCTGTATAGATGTCGTAAGTGGCATTTGCGACATAGTCATGAAGTGTATATCGGGAGTATGGTACATTCGTGATACCTACATTCCACAGCTTGACATCATTCTCGATTCTGTAAAGCAGATCAAGATCCTCAGGTTCGATAGCCCGCAGATGGACAGAAGGATTTGTCTTGTTCATATATGCAATTTTTTACGTAAGATATCTGTCAGCGCTATTGAGGCACGGAAATAAATGGCCATCTTTACTGGTAACGTATAAATCAGACTCAAATGGCTGTAATGTTTCCGGAAAAAGATCAGCATGGCCTGATAGAACACATGCACATAACGGAAATCACTCTTCTGGGTGGATCTGCCTTTATAGTGAATGATGGAATACGGAAGATACCAATTCTCCCACTCACCCTTCAACAGACGGTATGAAAGATCGATATCCTCGCCATACATGAAGAAGTCTTCATCCAACAGGCCAACTGTCTTCAACGCCTCATGCCTTAACAGACAGAATGCGCCACTCACCACCTCAATCTGACATGGCTGATCCCAGGGCAGATGACTCATATAATAGCGTTTCGTGAAACCCAGCATCTTCAAGGCGGCTACCCAAGGGGTTGGTAAGGAACGTCTGGACTCTGGGGCTCTGCTACCATCTTCATAACACATCATTACACCAGCAGCACCAGCCTTCGGATGTCCGTCCATAAACGAAAGCCCCCCGCGAAGGGTATCCTCTGCTACCACCGTATCAGGATTCAACAGTAGCACATAATCACCTTGAGCTTGGCGGATAGCCTGATTATTAGCTTTCGAAAAACCGAGGTTCTCCTGATTCTCAATCAGTCTGACCCACGGATAATGATCGCGCACAGTCTTCACACTGTCATCGTCAGAGTGGTTATCCACCACGAATACCTCACCCTCGATACCTTCAAGGGCTCTTTGTACGCTCTGCAGACACTGCTCCAGATAAGGACGTACATTATAACTGACGATGACAACACTCAGTTTCATGCTTCTGTCTCGGTCTCACAACGGTTCATACTTGGATAGACAAACGGCAGGCACAATGCCAGGATGATACCCAGATAGCCGAAGGTGGTGTTCATATATAAATAATATAATAAGGTGTCGGCCCATAACGGCACTAATAGCATCAAAAGTCTGATCATGCCCCAACTCCTCAATGCAACAGCCTTACCAGTTGTCAGTTCCTGATGTATCTTCTCAAACTTAAACAGGCGCAGTGCCAAGAAAGCACAGCCCAGCGTCGCTAGTTCCATCAGGAAAGTCAGCAGGAACTCTGATTGTTTATCCGTAGCCAAGAGACCTGGTAATATTGTTTCTGTCTCATAAAGACAAACTATTATTAAAACCAGCACGACGCCAGCCACAAACACACCCATCAATAGATTCTTCGTCTCTTTCATCTTTCTTTATCTTCAAATAAGGTTCGGTTCATTATCGAGCGCCCCAAGGTCACCTCGTCAGTATATTCAAGTTCGTTACCCACTGCTATACCACGGGCAATCACACTAATCTTTACATCATAGCCAGCAAGCTTACGGTAGATATAAAAGTTGGTGGTGTCACCCTCCATCGTCGGACTGAGTGCAAGGATTATCTCCTGGATTCCCCCTTCAGCCACACGTTTTACCAAGGAGTCAATCTCTATATCGCCAGGACCGATGCCATCCATCGGTGAGATAATACCGCCCAACACATGATACCTTCCATGAAACTGCTGGGTGTTCTCTATCGCCATCACGTCCTGTATATTCTCCACCACACAAACTGTCGAGGCATCTCTGCGGGAGTCGGCACAGATGGGACAAATATCCGTATCACTGATATTATGGCAAGTGTGACAGTATTTTACTTCACGTTTCAACAGACTGACAGCCGCTGCAAACTGTTCCACTTCCTCCGGATCCTGACGGAGCATCCACAACACCAGTCTCAGGGCGGTCTTGCGTCCGATACCTGGCAGCTTCGAGAATTCCGACACTGCTTTCTCTAATAGTTGGGAGGGGTATTGTTGTTGTATCATATTTCTGAAAGTTCAAGCCAGCGCATCGACTTCTCATCGAGTTCTTCATTGAGAACGGGCAAGCGCTTGCTCATCGTTGTTATTTCCTCTACTGATGTCGTACCGCCACAAAGGGCTTCCTCTATCTGTTTTTTCTCAGCCTCCAAGGCCTCGATGTCTTTCTCCAGTTGTTCAAGTTCACGCTTTTCTTTGTAGGTTAATTTGCGCTTCGTTTCTTGTGGCTCATTCTGCGGTTTTGCCGGTTTAGGCGATGTCTGAGGCTTTGCCTCTTTAGGCTGCAGGGCGTTCCATTCCCGATATTGGGTATAGTTGCCAGGAAAATCCTTGATCTCACCATCGCCGTTGAACACCAGCAGATGATCCACTACCTTATCCATAAAGTAGCGGTCGTGACTCACCACAATCACACATCCTGGGAAGTCCTGAAGATATTCTTCCAGAATCTGCAGTGTTACGATATCCAGATCGTTCGTAGGCTCGTCGAGCACCAGGAAGTTCGGATTTTTCATCAATACCGTACAGAGATATAGTTTTCTGCGCTCTCCACCACTTAACTTATACACATAATTATGTTGCTGTTCGGGTGTGAAGAGGAAATACTGCAGGAACTGGGAAGCAGAGAAATGCTTGCCACCACCCATATCAATATACTCCGCAATATCCTTCACGACATCTATCACCTTCTGATGCTCATCAAACTGCAGTCCTTCCTGCGAGAAATAGCCGAAGCGCACAGTATCACCAATGTCGAAACGTCCACTGTCTGGTGGTGTCATCCCCAAAAGCAGTTTGATAAAAGTCGATTTGCCTGTACCGTTGTTGCCTACGATACCCATCTTCTCAAAACGGGAGAAGTTATAATAGAAATCCTTCAGGATCACCTTGTCATTGAAAACCTTAGACACATACTGGCATTCGAATATCTTTGAACCAATATAGACGTTACGCGACTTCAAACGTATCTGGCGTTCCTCGATGCGCTGTTTGGCAACCTTCTCCAGTTCGTAGAAAGCCTCTTCCCTATAACGGGCTTTATGACCTCGGGCTTGTGGCATACGGCGCATCCATTCCAACTCAGTGCGATACAGGTTATTGGCGCGTGAGATCTCTGCCCGTTTGTTGTCAAGCCGCTCCTGACGTTTCTCCAGATAATAGCTGTAGTTGCCACGATAGGTATAGATAGTCTGATCGTCAAGTTCCAGAATGACCGAACACACCCTGTCGAGGAAGAAACGGTCGTGCGTCACCATCAACAGCGTTTTGTTATCACGACTCAGGAAACCTTCCAGCCATTCTATCATCTCTAAATCCAGATGGTTTGTTGGCTCATCAAGAATCAGTAGGTCTGGATCGGTAATCAGCACGTTTGCCAGTGCCACACGCTTCTGCTGACCGCCACTCAACTGCCCCATCGGCTGCTGCAAATCTTTAATCTTCAACTGAGTCAGTATCTGCTTAGCTTTCAACACTTTTTCAGGATCTCCTTCATGATTAAAGCAAGCATCCAGCACACTCTCAGATGGATCGAAAAAGGGTGATTGCTCCAACATTCCCACACGGAGATCACGACGGAAGATTATTTCTCCAGAGTCATAACCCTCTTTACCAGAAAGTACTGACAAAAGCGTTGATTTTCCCGTACCGTTCTTCGCTATCAGTCCCACCTTCTGCCCTTCGGCAATAGAGAAACTGATATTCTCAAAGAGCACCAACGAACCGAACGATTTCGTCAGTTGCTGTACGTCTAGATAAGGAGTTTCCTTCGCCACTATTTCAATTCTTTATTTATTTTTTCTATATAATTGAGAATCTCCTCGCGCCCTTGTTTCTTCTCTGAAGAAGTGACAAAAATAGGCGGTAACTCTTCCCAAGTCTCACTCAGTTTTTTCTTGTAAGCCTCCACATTCTGGTTGACCTTTGCCACACTTAGCTTATCAGCCTTTGTAAACACGATAGCGAAGGGCACACTGCTTGCACCCAACCACAGAATGAAGTCGAGGTCCACCTTCTGTGCCTCCAGACGAACATCCACCAACAGAAATACATTCACCAGCTGTTCACGCTGTAGAATATAGCCGTTAATCATCTGTTCTAGTTTTTGAATTTCCTTTTTCGAACGCTTGGCAAAACCATAACCTGGCAAATCCACCAGATACCACTCATTATTAATAATGAAATGGTTGATAAGCAAGGTCTTTCCTGGTGTCGCAGAAGTCTTAGCCAACTTCTTGTTATTCGTCAGCATATTGATCAGACTCGACTTCCCAACATTCGAACGCCCGATAAAGGCATATTCGGGCTTCGTATCCTTGGGGCACATCGACTCCCGAGGCGCACTTAACGTGAATTCTGCTTTTTTGATTTCCATCACTTTGCTATTTTTGGTGCAAAGGTACGAATAAGCGAGCAAAAATACAAAAAAATCCCAAAATATTTGGAAGTTCGCGAAATAATGCGTACCTTTGCATCGTTTTTCAAAACATTGCTTCCGTTCGAGAAGCATTTCAATCACATTTTTCAATTTTAGGTAGAGTTTATATACTATTATTATGTATACAAAAGAAGAATTAGAAGCTATGGAGATACCCCAGCTGATGGGTATCGCTAATGAGTTAGGTGTCCAGGTTTCACAGGACAGCGCCCTTGAAGACGTAATCTATGCCATCATCGACAAAGCTGCTGAAAACAGTGCAGCCGGTGAGGATGCGCCTAAGAGAAAACGTACTCGCATTGCAAAGAAAGACACAAGTAAAGTCTATACCGTCAAAGGCAGCGATGGTGAGAACCTTGATTCCAAGAGTAACCGTACGACGAAGAAGGCTGAACAAGCATCGCTCTTCAGCGATATGCCTGTTGCTGCACCAGAAGAGCCTTCAGAGCCAGTCCCTGAGGCACCAGCCCCTAAGCGTCGTGGCAGAAAGCCTAAGGCACTCGTTGAAGCTGAGGCGGCAGCCGCCGCAGCTGCAGTTGAGGCTGAGGCCAGCGCATCAGAAGTAGTTCCTGAGGCGCAGGAGATCATGGAAGTGCCTGAGGCGCAGGATTTCGCCCCTGCTGATTCAGAAGATGCTGGCGTTGATGCCGACGCAATGGCTAAGTTGCGCGAGAAGATGAGCTCTCACAATGAGCCTGAACTGCGTGATGAGATGGATGAGAATGGTGTTTGGATGGGCGACCCAGGTGATGGCACTGATTTTATTACCGTTGTTGACATCCCCATTGAGGATCAGGAGGCATTGCCAACACTCGATATGTTCGACCGTCCTGTTGTTCAGCAGGAGATGGAGACCAATTTTACCCGTAATATGGATGCTCCTCGTTATGACTTTGCGGATATTATTACTGCTAATGGCGTTTTGGAGTGTCTGAGCGATGGTTACGGATTCCTGCGTAGCTCCGACTATAACTATCTGTCATCACCCGACGATGTTTATGTGTCTCCACAGCAAATTAAAAAATATGGTCTGAAGACTGGTGATGTGGTGGATTGCACCGTTCGTCCACCGCATGACAACGAGAAATACTTCGCCCTCTCAACGGTGAAGACCATCAATGGACGTGTACCTTCTGAAGTACGTGACCGCGTGGCTTTTGAACACCTCACCCCACTCTTCCCTGAAGAGAAGTTCACTCTTTGCGGTGACAGGGCAACAACGAATCCTAGCGTCCGTATCGTTGATCTGTTCTCTCCGATCGGTAAAGGTCAGCGTGCTTTGATTGTGGCTCAGCCGAAAACAGGTAAGACCGTCCTTATGAAGGACATCGCCAATGCCATCGCAGCCAACCATCCCGAAGCTTACATCATGATGCTGCTCATCGACGAGCGTCCTGAGGAAGTAACGGATATGGCTCGTACCGTTAATGCAGAGGTTATCGCCTCTACCTTCGACGAGCCTGCCGACCGTCATGTAAAGATTGCCGGTATAGTACTTGAGAAGGCAAAGCGCATGGTGGAGTGCGGTCATGATGTGGTGATCTTCCTTGATTCTATTACCCGTCTGGCTCGTGCCTATAATACCGTTGCTCCTGCTTCTGGTAAGGTGCTCACCGGTGGTGTCGATGCTAATGCTCTGCAGAAGCCTAAGCGCTTCTTCGGTGCTGCCCGTAATATTGAGGGTGGCGGTTCACTCACTATCATTGCTACGGCACTCGTAGATACGGGTTCTAAGATGGACGAGGTGATCTTCGAGGAGTTCAAGGGTACTGGTAACTCTGAGATCCAGCTCAACCGTTCGCTTTCCAACAAGCGTATCTTCCCTGCCATCGACCTGGTACTGTCTTCTACTCGTCGCGACGATCTGCTGCTCGATGAAACCACACTCAACCGCATGTGGATCATCCGCAAGTTCATCGCCGAGATGACACCTGTAGAGGCTATGAACACCATCCGCGACCGTCTAGTAAACACTCGCAGCAACGAGGAGTTCCTGATGTCGATGAACGGATAATCGTGATTTTAATCCTATTATAATGGTGAGCTGTTTGGCTCACCATTATTTTTTGTTTCGATATTCTTCTTTTTCAATTCATTCAGCCACTTTCGTGATTCGAGTCCCCTACCCACTAATCTCCTTAATGGAACGATGGGACGAAAAGATGCAATCCCCCATACTTATAATATGAAGATATTTATAAGTTCTTCGATGGTAACCAGTTGCTGATCACCAGTCAGCATGTTCTTAAGAGTAAGCTTGCCTTCTACCATCTCGTTCTCGCCGGCTAGGGCGACATAGGGCACCTGTTTAGCATTGGCATACGACATCTGTTTCTTCATCTTTGATGAATCGGGGTAAATCTCCGTGCGGATGCCAGCGGCGCGAGCCTTAGCTACAAAGGGCAGACAATAGGTTGTCTCCTTCTCGCCAAAGTTGATGAAGAGCAGTTGAGTGCCGTTCACGGCATCCTTCGGATAGCAATCAAGTGTGTTGAGTACGTCGAAGATACGATCAACACCGAAACTGATGCCGACCCCTGAGATGCCAGGCATACCAAAGATACCAGTAAGGTTGTCATAACGGCCACCACCTGTAATGGAACCTATCTGTACATCGAGAGCCTTCACTTCGAAGATGGCACCTGTGTAGTAATTAAGACCTCTAGCTAGGGTGAGATCGAGCTGAATCTCGTTCTTCAAATCGAGTGTCTTCAGTGTGTCGAGGATGAAGCGGCTCTCCTCTACTCCCTTCAACCCCGTCTCGCTGTCCTTGAGTACCTGTGCGATGGTGTCGAGCTTGGAGTCATTAGAACCTTCGAGTGAGATGATGGGCTGCAATTTGGTGATCTGCTCTTCAGAGAGTCCATCGGCACGCAATTCATCATTTACGTTATCTATGCCGATTTTATCGAGTTTATCAATAGCTACGGTGATATCGACGATTTTGTCGGCAGCACCGATGACTTCGGCAATTCCTGTAAGAATTTTACGGTTATTGATCTTAATCTGTATGCGCACACCAAACCGTGTGAAGACAGTATCGACAATCTGCATAAGCTCTACTTCATTGAGCAACGAGTCGGAGCCTACGATGTCGCCATCAAACTGCCAGAACTCACGGTAGCGCCCCTTCTGAGGACGGTCAGCACGCCATACGGGCTGCATCTGATAGCGCTTGAAGGGCAATTGGAGTTCCTCACGGTGCATCACCACATAACGGGCGAAAGGCACAGTGAGATCGTAACGAAGTCCCTTCTCACAGAGTTTAGCCGCGAGGTGAAGGGCATTACGATCTTTCAGCTCATCGTCGGAAACCTTTGAGAGGTAGTCCCCCGAGTTGAGTACCTTGAAGAGCAACTTGTCGCCCTCCTCGCCATACTTACCCATGAGCGTTCCGAGTGTTTCCATCGCGGGTGTCTCTATCTGTTGGAAGCCATAGAGCTGATACACCTGTTTGATGGTGTCGAAGATATAGTTGCGCTTGGCCATCTCCAACGGAGAAAAGTCGCGCGTACCTTTTGGAATACTTGGTTTCTGTGCCATTATTTACGTACAATAGTTTGGTCACGATCAGGACCTATAGAAATGATTTTAATTGGAGTTTCTAACTGACTCTCCAAGAATGAGATATAATTTTTAAATGCCTCAGGGAACTGATCCTCACTTGTAAACTTTGTCATATCAGTCTTCCAACCGGGCAGTTCCTTGTATACGGGCTCAATACCCTCCTCGATGTCGTAAGGGAAATAATCGATTTCAACGCCCTTCTGTTTATAGGCCACGCAAGCCTTAATGGTGTCGAAGCCATCGAGGACGTCGCTCTTCATCATGATCAGCTGAGTAACGCCATTTACCATGATAGAGTACTTCAGGGCTACGAGATCAATCCAGCCGCATCGACGCTCACGACCTGTGACAGCGCCATACTCGTGACCGAGGTCGCGAATGGTTTTACCCGTTTCATCAAACAGTTCAGTGGGGAACGGGCCAGCACCAACTCGTGTACAGTAAGCCTTCATGATACCATAGACCTCACCGATTTTATTAGGACCGATACCGAGACCCGTGCAGGCGCCAGCGCAGATGGTGTTGGATGAGGTAACAAAAGGATAAGAGCCGAAATCTACATCGAGCATCGTACCCTGGGCACCTTCACAAAGAACACTTTTGCCGATCTTCAAGATGTTGTTGATCTCGTGCTCAGAATCAACGATAGTGAACTGACGCAGGTATTCAATACCCTCGAGCCACTTCTTCTCTACCTCAGTAATGTCGTACTCGAAGTTGAGCGACTTCAGGATTGCCTCGTGACGAGCCTTTGCCTTGGCATATTTTTCCTCGAAACGATCGAGGATATCACCGACGCGCAGACCATTGCGTGACACCTTATCAGTATAGGTGGGACCAATACCCTTGCCGGTGGTTCCTACCTTATCTTTTCCCTTCTGAGCCTCATAGGCTGCATCAAGCACACGATGGGTAGGCATGATGAGATGGGCTTTTTTAGAAATGTGAAGACGTGAATGCAAATCATGACCGCTGGCCTCCAAAGCCTTAGCCTCGTCCATAAACAGATCGGGAGCCAAAACAACACCATTACCGATGATATTGACCTTTCCACCCTGAAAGATTCCCGATGGAATGGAACGCAGCACATACTTCTGACCTTCGAACTCCAGCGTATGACCAGCATTAGGACCACCCTGGAAACGGGCCACAACATCGTACTTCGGGGTCAATACATCAACCACCTTACCTTTTCCTTCGTCGCCCCACTGCAAACCAAGCAGGACATCTACTTTTCCTTTGTTCATAATACCTAATTTATTCAGTTTTTACTTCTTTTTCTCTTGAACACGACGCTTGCGTGTAAGTTTGGCTTGACAAGTGCTGCAGACCCCATAAATATATAGGTTGAACCCATCTTTGCGGAAACGCTTCAGAGCCAAGTTGTCTATTGCCGTCAAAATCTCCGGAGAATTAATCTCCGTCACCTTTCCACAGGAGGTGCATACTTGGTGACAGTGCTTGTTGTTGCCATAGAAAGCCTCATATTTCGTAATCCCTTCAATGTGATGACTCACCACCAGACGAATCTCACGGAAAAGGTTGAGTGTATTATAAAGTGTCGCCCTACTGACAGGGAAAGTATATTTCTCTTCCAACTCCTTTTTGAGTTCATCGAGGGTGAAATGACCTTTATGGCTGTAGATAGCGCGTAAAATGGTATAACGTTCGGGAGTCTTGCGATGACGAGTCACCTCAAGATAGTTATCCAGTATGCGTGTGACAGTATTGATTACTGATTCTTTCATCTAATTTTTCACAAAAACCGTACAAAGGTACGCATTTTCATGGAGACGAAAGAGAGTTTATCTATAAAAAATCTAAATTGGCCTGTTTTAATGCACTTTTCGCGATACGTTCATAAACAAGTCCTAAGTCGGCAAAGCGTTGAATAGCAGCCATAGCAGCCTTGCGCACAGGGATACTATCGCCTTGAAGTGCTACTATAGCCTGATCTATAAACTCGTTAATACCACGCTCGTTAGGCTCTTGTCTGTTCATGAATAAACGGGTGATAATATGGAATCCGCAGAGCTGATAAAGAGGATTCTGGGATGCCATCCAGGTGTAAGCCTTCACAGGAGCATAAGGCAGATACTGATAAAGGTTGAAAGCAGCTTGTTCAGCAATCTCCTGCGTGGGAGTCTGCTCCATCCAGATGTCGATGACATCGGGTAAAACCTCGTCGGCAGGCATAATCATCGTAGCGAGGATCTTACACTCGCGTACATTCTCCTTCCATAAGGCAATGGCGAGCTCGTAGTTCATGCCGAGTTCCTCTGCTTTCTCCTTCAGACGTGGAAGCGAGGCACCCCAGTTCAGCTTATAATCAATACCTTTGGAGCGCATAGAAGCGGCAATTGCCCCGTCCATTATCTGACGGAACGACTGCTTGATCTCCTTCACTTGTTGTTGTATATCCATATCAGATCAGTGTTCCATACGAACTGCTATAGCGGAGCATCTGATGTGCATAGCTCTCGCCATAATAGACGTTCACATCCACAATCTCACCAGAAGCATCATAGACAGGCAGCAACACAGGGTTAATGAATCCTTTGTATGGCGCCAGATTCAGACGCTTGTAACGTTTCAGCACCTCTGCATGGATGACAGGATCGACCTTGACGGCATAACGCTCAACCAGCTGACGGGCTGCCTCATAGTCTCCTTCACTCTTGATACGCTGGATCTCAGCCAACAGACGCGCAATGAGTTGGCGCAGGCCCGGGTAATCGGTGATTTCAACGTAAGTCTTGCCTTCTCTTGAAACAAGATGCATACAATCACCATTCTCATGACACCAATGGGCGATGAGGGCTCGGTTGCGCATGTGGGCTTCCTCAATCTGATGACCAGGTGTGATGCGGATCAACTGGGTCAGTAGTCCGTTCATCATATAGGAGTAATACTGCGACTGATAGGCGAATTCATCGGGCACTAGTCCCAATTCCACCAGTTTTGGGTCAGCTATATAGTAGAGTCCGAAGAGATCGGCCCTCGCCTCTTCGATCGTATCGCCATAAGCCTTCAGGGCATCAGGATCGACACTGGGCAGCAACTGTCCACTACCGTGCCCCAGACACTCATGGAGGTCGGTATGCAGATCGTCGCAGATATCTCCGTATTTCTTGATGAGAGAGAGCGTAGCTTCATCGATTACGAACTCCTCTTTGAAACCATTACCATGCGAGGCTTTGTTGTAGGCATCGGTGATATTACTGATGGTGATGCTCTTTGAGCCATATTGGGCACGAATCCAGTTAGCATTGGGCAAGTTGATGCCAATGGCAGTAGAGGGATATTCGTCGCCTCCCAACATAGCGGCACAGATTACATTAGCAGAGACGCCCTTCACCACAGGTTTGCGGAAACGGGGATCAACGGGCGAATGGTCCTCAAACCACTGGGCATTGCGACTGATAGTCTGAGTGCGATGGGTTGCCTCGGCATCTATATACTCCACGAGTCCTTCCCACGAGCCCTTCATACCTATAGGGTCGCCATAAACCTCGATGAAACCGTTGATGAAATCAATAGCTGCATCATGTTCCTGTAACCATTCAATACAATATTGATTAAAAGTCTGTAAATCACCTGTATGATAGTAACTTATCAAAAGTGAAATGGCTTTTTTCTGTTGCTCATTCTCGGCTACTGTCAACGCTTTCTCCAACCAATATATAATATGTAGGATGGCATTGGCATATTTTCCGTTTGCCGACCACACTTCTTCACGGATTTTGCCATCGGCAGTCTTCACAAGTGTGGAGTTAAGTCCGAAGGAAGAAGGTGTGTCGGATACCTGTGCTTGTTTCATCTGCGCATAGAAGTCTTCGGCCTCAGCTTGGGTCACCCCGTCGTAGAAATGACAGGCAGAAGTGAGCAGAAGGTCGGAACCATCAGCTTTATTGACGCGCTTGGGCAGTACATCAGGATCGAAAATCACGGGGAAGATTGTCTCGCAGAATACATCGACTGTCTCTCCTTCTTGTAATGGCAGACGACGCGAATCAACCTGATGAAGTTGTTTTTTTAACCAAGAAGGCGAGAAGTCAGGTTTGAACTTCTCGCTTCCATAGTGATGATAGATGCCGCTTGAGAACCAGACACGCTTCAGATAGACTTCCAGAGCTTTGAAATCGTCGGTATCGCGGTCAATTGTAGCATCACAATATAAAACCTCCAACATCTTTCTGATGCGGAGATTGTATTTGCCAAATTGATCAAACGTGATATCTCTCCCCCACAAAGTGGCTTCTGACAGATAGAAAACTAGTGCTTTCTGCTGAGGGGTCAGCTGGTCGAAGCCATTTAATCTGTATCTGAGCAGCTGTAAGTCAGCAAAACGCTCTTCTTGATAAGAAAACTCCACGAAAGTCTCTCCCTTCTTAAGCTTTTGTCTTCTTCGCAGAGCGTTTAGCCAACATGGCAGGATGCTGTTTCAGGTGCTGCAGACGATATTCACGTGGCGTAATGCCTACAACACGATAAAAAGAAGCATAGAACGACTGACGGTTGGCAAAGCCCACCATGTCGCTGACTTCCTCCATACGCAGATCCTGATATCGCTTGTCAACAAGAATGCTCATAGCCTCGTCGATGCGATATTTGTTCACAAACGATGTGTAATTCATATGGAATCGCACGTTCACCACTGCAGAGATGTAACGCGTGTTTGTACCTAGATCCTCTGCAAGCTTCTTAGCAGAGTAATCTTTGTCACGATACTTCTTCTGCATAACGATAATCTGAAGGATTTTCTCCTGCATTTCATCCATCATCCGAGGGCTTACAAGACTTCTGTAAGCGGCCTCCTTTTCTTTTTTTTCTGTTATATTATATTTTGCCATTTTTATTATATGGTTAATGATAATTTTTTGCAAAAATACGAAAAAATGTTATATATCCAAGCATTTTTCTTTCTTTTTTATACAATTTGACTAACTTTGTAGGAAATTTTAGATTTATGAACATTTATGAGGCGTTAAAACGCTATTTTGGATATAATTCGTTCCGAGAGAACCAAGAAGAAATCATCCGGCACGTGCTGGCTGGTAATGACGCTCTTGTGCTGATGCCGACAGGTGGCGGGAAAAGTTTGTGCTATCAGATTCCTGCGCTTGTCATGGAGGGTACAGCTGTTGTTATCTCACCTCTTATTAGTTTGATGAAGGATCAGGTGGAGACACTGCGTGCCAACGGCATCACTGCAGAGGCTCTGAACAGTGGGAACGACAGCACCAATGATCTTTTAATCCGTCGCAGATGTGTGGCAGGAGAAATCAAACTCCTTTATATTTCCCCAGAAAGAGCTATCAGCGAGACTGACCATCTTTTGAGTCACATGAAGTTGTCGTTGTTGGCTGTGGACGAAGCCCATTGTATCAGTCAGTGGGGACACGACTTCAGACCAGAATACACGCAGCTGGCAACGCTTAGGGATAAATTCCCCCATGTGCCGATAATGGCTCTCACGGCAACAGCAGATAAAGTGACCCGTCAGGACATTATCGAACAACTTCAGCTCCGAGAGGCACGGGAGTTCATTTCAAGCTTTGATCGACCAAACCTAAGTCTCTCTGTAAAAAGGGGTTATAAAAATGTAGAGAAGATGCACTACATCCTGAATTTTATCAAAGCAAGACCGATGGAAGCGGGAATTATCTACTGTCTGAGCAGGAAAACAACAGAGAAGGTGGCTGAGGACTTGAGGAAGAAGGGCATCAACGCTGCTGCCTATCATGCCGGCATGACTCCATTGGAACGCAATCAAACACAAGAGCTGTTTAAGAACGACCAACTGTTGGTTGTATGTGCCACGATAGCCTTTGGCATGGGCATAGACAAGAGTAATGTGAGATGGGTAATTCATTACAATATGCCCAAAAGCATCGAGAGTTTCTATCAGGAGATAGGTCGTGCAGGCAGAGACGGAGCGTCTGCAGATACCGTGCTTTTCTATTCTCTGGCGGATATCATCCAACTAACGGAGTTTGCTAAACAGAGCGGACAACAAGATGTCAATATGGAGAAGCTGAGAAGAATACAAGAATATGCAGAATCCAACGTATGCAGAAGAAGAATTCTTCTTAACTATTTTAGTGAACAAACTGACCACGACTGCGGTAACTGCGATGTCTGTGAGAATCCTCCCAAAAGGTTTGACGGTTCACGCTATGTACAAATGGCACTGAGTGCCACCAAGAGAGCCAATGAGGAGATTAGAATCTCAACTATTATAGAAATTCTGAAAGGTATCCATTCCCCTACCGTCGGCAAACGAGGCTATGACCGGCTGAAAACTTTTGCCGTGGGAAAAGAGCTTACAACCACCGACTGGCAGGACTATCTGTTACAGATGCTACAGTTGGGTTACATCGAGATTGCCTATAATGACGGCAACAAGGTTAAGGTGACAAGCATTGGCGAGGATGTGCTTTACGGTCGTAAGACCGCCCAGCTTTACTATGTGAATCACAGTAATCAAGAGAAGCCTCAAAAGAAGACAAAGCTCAGACTAGAGATCCCAACCATCACCATTCCTGGCCTGCCACTTACCACAGGCATCGAAGATCCTAAACTGTTTGAGGCTCTTCGCAGACTACGTATGACCTGTGCAGAAGCAGAAGGCTTTCCACCATACATTGTCTTCAGCGACAAGGTGTTGCATGCCCTTGCAACCATCAAACCGACTACTCTGGAACAGTTTGGCACCATCTCTGGTATAGGTGAGCATAAAAGGCAGAAATATGGCGAACGGTTTGTGGAACTCATTAGAAGATTCGTTTAAAAAAGCAAAAAAACGCCCAAATAAATGTCACTTTTTCATAAAATATAGCACAGAATGCCTTTTTTGTGCGAAATTTTTAGTAATTTTGCACGGTAAAATCATAGCTATGGCAAAGAAAAAGATACTTTTCATCAACCAGGAGATCTCTCCGTACGTTCCCGACAACAACTTGTCGCTTATGGGAAAAGACCTTCCGCAGGCAATGCAGGAACATAATCATGAAATCCGTACGTTCATGCCTAAATGGGGTATGATCAATGAGCGTCGCGGACAACTTCATGAGGTGATCCGCCTGTCAGGTATGAATCTGATCATTAATGATACCGATCACCCACTGATCATCAAGGTGGCCTCTATTCCATCTGCAAGGGTTCAGGTGTATTTCATCGATAATGATGATTATTTCGGCAAGCGACTGATGGAAAAGGACGAGCAGGGAGAAGACTATACGGACAATGGTGAGCGTGCAATCTTCTTTGCTCGTGGTGTTCTGGAAACGGTGAAGAAACTCCGTTGGGTGCCAGACATTATTCACTGTCAGGGTTGGATGAGTGCTGTAATCCCTTTCTATGTTAAGACCGCTTATCATGATGAACCATCATTTGCAGAGACTAAGGTGGTGACCTCACTCTTCACTCAAAAACTCGAAAAGAATCTAGGTAGCGACTTCAAGCAGTGCTTGGAGTTCCGTGATGCCCGTGCCGAACTTTTAAAGGACTATCAGGATAACTTTGATTTTAACGAACTCTCCAAGCTAGCCATTGCATATAGCGACGGTGTGGTTGTGGCAGACAAGGAAATAAATAAAGACCTCATAAGCTTTGCCACAGGAAAGAAAATCCCTGTGCTTGACTATCAGGAGGACTTTGCCGATGCCTATGAGGCATTCTATGAGCAGTTGTTCCCTGAGGAGGCCGAATAAAAAGAAATATAGACATCCACTGAAGAATATATGAGAATAAGATTGTTGACAGCGATTGCATTCACAGCAATGGCGATATTATCTTGTAGTGAAGATACAAACAATATCGGAACCTCACTTACACAAACTACAGATGAACTTAAGATAAGTACGGGTATTTACCAGGCGACCTCGAATTCTATACTCGCAGATTCTGTTTATGCCCGTAACTTTGACTGTTATTTCGGAATGGTGAAAGATCCGGAGACAGACACTTACGTCAGAAACGAGTTTATGACGCAGTTTAATGTGATCGAAGGTATGGCTATGCCCGATGAAGAGCAGATTATCAGTTTGATTGATGGAGAGGTCGTAGCAGACTCCTGCGAGATTTGGTTTTACTTTGATAAAGCCAATTGCTATGGTGACTCACTGACTCCGATGAAGATACGTCTGATGGAACTGGAAAGGCCGATGGATAGTGAGGCTATCTATTACAGCAACTATGATCCAGAGCATGAGGGGTATATCAGATCGGAAGGCATCAAGAAAGATTTGGTATTTACATTGGCCAACCTCACCTATCCTGACAGTCTGCGTCGTACCTCCAATTACGGTGATATCGGTCGTGTTACCCTTAACGGCTCATATAAGGACAAGAATGGGAAAGAATACTCTAATTACGGGTCATATATCCTGAGGAACTACTATGATCACCAAGAGTATTTCAAGAACTCGTATTCGTTTGTACACAATCTCTGCCCAGGTTTCTATTTCAAGCACCTAGACGGGCTTGGTGTGATGGCGAAGATGGCTCGTATCGAGTTGAGGATATACTTCAGATACAAACCTTATTCAGATGAAAATAAGACCCTTTATACAGTCCTGACGCTGGCGTCAACACCCGAGGTGTTGCAGACCGTGAAGGTAACAAACGAGAAGGCAGGACTTGAGAGACTTGTAAAAGACGAAAATTGTACCTATCTAAAATCGCCTTCAGGAATCTTCACTGAGGTGACACTGCCTGTGGATGAGATTATGGAAGATCACAACGTTGACTATCTGCTCTCTGTTAACATGAGCTTCCAGCGTCTGAACAGCTTGGATCCGAACAACAAGTACAACTTTCCAGCCCCTTCCACTATTCTCTTGTTGCCGAAAGACAGTCTCACTTATTTCTTTGAACATGAGAAGAGTTACGACTACAAACGTTCGTATGTGGCTACACTCTCGAAGAACAACTACACCTTCACCAACCTGGGCGATTTGATTTCAAGCATGTATTACGACAAGGAGCTTGGTGAGATTTATGATCCGGAATGGAAAAAGAAGCATCCTGATTGGAACAAAGTGGTGCTAGTGCCCATCGTCACACCCACATTTACCACATCAACTGTTAACAACACCTCAGTAACTTCGACCTCGACTCCTATCAGTCATCAGATAGGACTGACGAGTACTCAGTTGGTAGGTGGTAAAAATTCACCGATAGAGATCAAGGTAATCTACGCAGAGTTCTTCTAAAAAACACTGCTATGGCTGACGGATATCTCGAAAAGCATCAGGAAACATATGAATCACGCAAGGAAGCGTGGCTCAGAAAAAAGAAGCACTTACCGAAATTAACTAAAAGAATAGAGCGCCCAGATGATGAGGCGCTCTAATCTTTTTTATCCGATGACCTTGAACTTAGCAAATTTCAACAATAGCTGTTTGGTGCCTGCATTCTTAAACTCAACGGTTGCCTTTGTGTTCTCACCAGAACCCTCTATGCGAGTGACGGTACCAATGCCGAAACGCTGATGTTCGATGCGTAACCCCTCGCGTAATTCACAGGGGTTCGGATCTGTCGCCATAGGTCGCGGAGCCACTGCCTGATACAGCCGTTTGAAGTTCGGCCCAAAAGGATCGACAGGTTTCTCAGGCTGACGAGGTGCAACCTGTCTTGGTTTTGGATCTGCTTTAAACTGAGTAGCTACCGGACGTGGGTTCTGCATCCATTCAGGACCGTCACTGCGATAGTTTCGGCTTTGTCCGAAGGTTGGTTTCTCAAAGGAACCATCAGATTGGACATCCAATAACTCTGGATCGATATCTCGGATGAAACGTGAAGGCGTATCGTACTCCATCCGTCCATAGCGCCAACGATTCTGTGCACATGTCAGGATACAGTGCTTCTCGGCTCGGGTAATGGCAACATAAAGCAAACGGCGTTCTTCCTCAAGTTCACGAATGGAGTTGGTACACATGGGACTTGGGAATATATTCTCCTCAAGGCCCACCACAAACACTGTTGGGAATTCCAGTCCTTTCGCAGAGTGGATCGTCATCAGTGTCACCTTATCATTGGAATCGCCATCATCACTATCAAGATCGGTGAGAAGAGCTACTTCCTGCAAGAAATCTGGTAAGTAAACCTGATCAGCCATATCTTCTTCTCGCCGAGACTCCACAAAATCCTGCATACCACTCAGGAACTCCTCAAGATTCTCCTGTCTGGAGATATCCTCTGGATTACGACCTGAATAGATATCCCTGCTAATGCCGGAGTTCATGATGATATCGTGACCTAAGGCATAGGCATCTTCTGTATTTATTCTTGTAATCCAACTCTCAATCAGTTCTCGGAAGTTCTGTAGCTTAGTCATGGTACCCTTGCTGACATCCATCGGGAACAAGACTGGTTCTTTAATTACCTGCCAGAGACTAACGCCATAGGTCTGGGCTGTCTGGACGATTTTTCCCACGGTGGTATCACCGATACCTCTGGATGGGTAGTTCACGATACGCTTAAAGGCCTCCTCATCGTCAGGATTGGCAATGAGACGGAAATAGGCTATTACATCCTTGATCTCCTTACGCTGATAAAAACTCAGTCCGCCATAGATACGATATGGGATATTCTCCTTGCGCATCTGTTCCTCAAAAGAACGACTCTGGGAGTTGGTTCGATAAAGAATAGCGAAATCACTCCAAGAACAATGATCCTGATGACGGATACGTTTGATATTCTGTGTTACGATCATCGATTCCTCTTTATCAGAATAGGCTGGTTTCAACTGCAAACGCTCACCATGTTCGTTTCTTGAGAACACATTCTTAGGGATCTGCCTCTCATTTCTTCGAATCAAAGAATTGGCAGCCTGGACAATCAACTGTGTGGAACGATAATTCTGTTCCAGTTTGAAGAGCTTGGCATTCTGATATTGCGACTGGAAATTAAGGATGTTGTCAATATTAGCCCCACGGAAGGAATAGATACTCTGAGCATCATCACCTACTACACACACTTTCTGGCGTTCTTTCGTAAGTTGATAGACAATGGACTGTTGTGCATAGTTCGTATCCTGATATTCATCTACCAGTACGAACTGGAATTTCTCAACATATTTCTGACGGACATCTTCGTGGTTCTGAAACAACAGCCAAGTCTGTACCAGCAGATCGTCGAAGTCCATCGCATTAGCCTGACGGCATCTCTCCGCGTACCTTATATATATATTAGCCACCTGAGGACGTTTTTGCTGATTATCGTCTTTCGCCCAAGCACTCTGTGCATACTGCTGGGGTAGCAAGAGATGGTTCTTGGCCATAGAAATGCGATCTGCCACAGATGAAGGCTTATATACCTTATCATCGAGTGACAGTTCCTTGATAATAGCTTTCACCAACGAACGGGCATCCGTCTGATCATAGATGGTGAAGTTTGAAGAATATCCAATCTTTTCGGCCTCTGCCCGCAGAATACGGGCAAAGACGCTATGGAATGTACCCATCTGGAGATAGCGAGCGTGCTCATCACCCACTAATCTGCCAATACGTTCCTTCATCTCGCGTGCAGCCTTGTTGGTAAATGTCAGGGCCAGTATCTGCCACGGTTTCATACCCTGTTCCAACAGCCAGGCAATCTTATAAGTTAAAACACGCGTTTTTCCTGAGCCTGCACCAGCAATGACAAGGCTGGCCCCATCACAGTAGAGCACCGCATCACGCTGACTATCATTCAGTTGCTGAAGTATTTCGTCGTTCATTGTTTGTTGTATCGGATTAAACCAAGTGCAAAGTTACGAAAAAAAACAGGAATACCAAATATTTTTCGTACCTTTGCATTCTCAAGCAAGATATTTAGATATGATACTTTATTTCTCCGGAACAGGTAACACGCGTTGGGTGGCCCGACAAATTGCGGAAGCCATTGATGAAGAATTGCTATTTATACCAGACCTTATCAGGGATGGAAGATACCAACTTGTACTGAAAGCAAACGAACGTTTGGGCTTTTGCTTCCCTACTCACGGTTGGCAGCCTCCTAGAATTGTCAGGGAATTCATCAGGAAGATGACAATCACAGGTATTGAAGAATCCTGCTTCTGCTGGGCACTGACAACCTGCGGCGACAATATCGGAGAGACCATGACGATTCTCAATAAGGAACTTGGTGAGAAGGGTCTGAAAGCAGAAACACTCTTTTCGGTCATCATGCCAGAATCGTATGTATGTCTGCCATTTATGTACACTGACTCAGAAGAGAAGGAACAAAGCAAGATAGCACAGGCCAAACGACAAATCGTACAGATTATCGACACCATCAAGGAATGCCGTCGAGGTGTTGTAGAACTGGAGAAAGGTTCCACTCCCCGACTCTACTCTTATGTAATTGGTGCTTATTTCAATAAGAAGATGGTAACAGACCGTAAATTCACTGTAGATGCAGATGTATGTATCAAATGTGGCAAATGTGTTAAGGTCTGCCCTGTGGATAATATAGAAGGTACACCCCCCGTATGGATCCATATCGGAAAGTGTACCTCATGCCTGGCCTGCTATCATTACTGTCCTGTGCACGCCATCAATTTTGGAAAGATAACGCGCAAGCGCGATCAATATTATTTTAATAGACGCGAGGACCGAAAATAGATGTACCAATACGCACCATCGTTGAACGGGTCTCTACAGCAATGGGATAGTCGTCGCTCATGCCCCAGGAACGTTCGCAGAAGGCTTCATCGTTGGCAAAATATTTCGCTTTTACCTCGTCGAAGAAATCAGCGGCTGTCTGCATCTCACGACGAATCTGATCCTGATCATCCACATTGGATGCCATCATCATCAGACCACAGATACGGACATGTGACATTTCCCGCCATTCGCCTGCTTCGAGCAGCTCACGACATGCATCCAAAGAAAGACCGTATTTTGTAGCCTCCTCAGCAATATGAAGTTCTAACAGTATGTTAATAACTCGTCCGCACTTCTCAGACTGGCGATTAATCTCTTTCATGAGCTTTAGAGAGTCAACAGCCTCAATCATAGACACATAAGGGGCGATATATTTAACTTTGTTCGTCTGTAAATGACCGATGAAATGCCATTCGATATCTTTTGGCAACTGTTCGTGTTTCTGGCGCAGTTCCTGTTCGTGGCTTTCACCAAACACGCGCTGTCCCTCCTCATAAGCAGCCTCGATATATGCGTTTGGGTGATACTTACTAATTGCTACAAGGCGTACACCCTGTGGTAATGTATCGAGTATCTGATGCAAATGACCTTTTACGTCGTAATCCATCGTTATTGTTCGAATTCAGGTTTGTCGTCTTTTTTGTTTTCTTTCTGGTACTCGAAGACATCCATTAGAGTTGTCTCTGCTACAGAGGCAATCACGTAGTCAATCATTGTACCCCCCATCACCTCTTCGATATTCTTTACAGCCCCATTGAAAGAACCTGCCTGAGCCAGATAAGTCACCGTAGAACGTTTTTCCTTTTCCGTCTTCTCGTCGATAGTTATAAACTGAAGCTTAGCCTTATACCATTTATCAGCCATCTCATCGTCAGAGAAGAAAATCTCCTTATAGGCTGCCTTTTTGATATCAGTCACGTCGAACTCACCACTGATATAGGAAGACATCTCCTCGATGATACGTTCCTCAGCCTCACTAAAGCTAAGGGCATCTACCACATACGATTCTGTAACTTTCTTCTGCAAGCCATCTTCCATCACTTTCTCGTAACGGATTTTGCATTCAAACCAATTTGCTGTTCTACTTCTCATTATTCCTTATTTTTTTTGTTTTTTTATGCCATAATAGTCTTTATCCATTTCAGCCTTCTTCTTCTCTGTCAGCTGTTCAATGATCTTATCTGCAATTGCCTCGGCACGATCTGCACTGATTGCCGTTGATTTCATCAGTTCATCTTTCTTAAACACAAGTTCATTTGTCATCTTCTGCGCGTTGATCGTGAAATCCTTTTCCGAGCTATTCATCTGGTCTTTATTGTAGACCTTTGAGATAATAGACTCTGCAGCCTTAGTGAACTGTTTGCGGAAAATCTCTTCTGCCTTTGCCTTATATTCACGCATTTTACCTTCACTCACACCGATAGAGTCTTTCAAATGCTGCTGTTGTTGTACAACCTGGGCAATCGTGGCAGAATCTGCATCTGCACCGATACCCAATAAAGCATCCATATCCTCCTCAATCATCTCGTCTGGCACAGGCTCATCTACAGGTTTGACATACTCCATATTCTCCGGACTTGGTAACATATAGAAGAATAGACCGACAATCGTCAAAGCGATAGCAAGAGCTGCTGCGGCAAGAATTCCTGTACGCTTCAGAGTACGAGCTTTGTTGATGGCAGCCTCAAGATCCTCAACGGAAACAAAACGTTTGTCAGGATCGGCATCGGTTGCCTTTGCTACGATAGGCTTCAACTCGAAAGGCATGCCTGCAGAATGATACAGATAAGAAATCAGTTTTCCCAATGAATAGACATCAGTACGACTATCTATTTCACCTCTGTCGAACACTTCTGGAGCTATATAATCCTCTACTCCCTCATAAAGCAAATCAACATCCACTTTCTTATAGAAAGAACCATGACAAAGCAGACGTACAGAATTGTCATTTTTGCGCATCAGGATGTTTGAGGGGGCATAACATACATGATAAATGCCACGTTCGTTCAGGAGACTGGTGATATCAAACAAACTCTTTAATGTGCTGTCCATAAACTCGTTTCTGGCAACGATGGCAGGATTATCATTCAAGAGCTGTTCCAGCGTCTGGTAGTTTCCAACTTCAACAGCGATGGCAAAGACACCATCATCCTCATCGTTGGTTGAGAAATGCAACTGAGTCTTATGATCAATGGAAGCTACAGCCTCACATTCGGCCTTAACACAATGACCGAAGAAGATGTCCTCCGTCAGCTCATCATGAAACTGAACGAAATTTGAATACTTTCCACCTGTCAGCCGCTTATAAAAGTAGCCGTAAGGCATGCGAATCTTTGAAGTCTTTTTGACTTCGCGCTGCTCAAGCATTTCTTCGAAATTCATCTTTCAAACGTTGTTTTTAATTGATTTTGACGGGCAAAAGTACATATAAATTCCGAGAAACGCAAATTTTTGGGCAGAGAATGCATAGTTTTACGATATTTTGTGTTACCTTTGCACCGGTTTTCACTAAAATAATAAGGTGAGAAGCCAAGATAAGTTATTAAGTAAAAAATAAAAGAAGATGCCAGAAATATCTGTCCGCGGCCTAGAAATGCCCGAGTCACCAATCCGAAAACTCGCACCTTTGGCTGCTGCCGCTAAGAAAAGAGGAACCAAGGTATATCACCTGAATATCGGTCAGCCCGACCTGCCCACTCCCAAGGTGGGAATTGATGCTTTGAAACAGATAGACCGTGATATTCTGGAGTATTCTCCATCTCAGGGATATCTCAGCTATCGGGAGAAACTTGTCAATTATTACGCTAAATATAATATCAATGTCACGGCCGACGACATCATCATCACCTCAGGCGGAAGTGAAGCTGTGCTTTTTGCATTCCTTTCCTGTCTGAACCCTGGTGACGAGATTATCGTACCGGAACCTGCCTATGCCAACTACATGGCTTTTGCCATCTCTGCCGGTGCCAAAATCCGTACCATCGCCACAACCATCGACGAAGGTTTCTCATTGCCTAAAGTAGAGAAATTTGAGGAACTGATTAATGAGCGTACACGTGCTATCATGATCTGTAACCCCAACAATCCGACAGGTTACCTTTATACCCGACGTGAGATGAACCAGATCCGTGACTTGGTGAAGAAATACGATTTGTATCTCTTTTCCGATGAAGTCTATCGCGAATATATCTATACTGGCTCACCTTATATTTCTGCATGTCACCTTGAAGGTATCGAGCAAAATGTGATTCTGATCGACTCTGTATCAAAGCGCTACTCGGAGTGCGGCATCCGTATCGGAGCCTTGATCACAAAGAATATTGAAGTCAGAAAGGCAGTCATGAAGTTCTGTCAGGCACGTCTCTCTCCCCCACTGATCGGTCAAATTGTGGCAGAGGCATCACTCGATGCGCCTGAGGAATATTACAGAGATGTGTATGATGAATATGTAGAACGTCGTAAGTGTCTGATCGATGGTCTGAATCGTATTCCTGGTGTCTATTCACCCATACCAATGGGTGCATTCTACACTGTAGCAAAACTGCCTGTTGACGATGCGGAGAAATTCTGCCGTTGGTGCTTGTCAGAGTTTGAATACGAAGGTGAGACTGTTATGATGGCACCTGCCGCAGGTTTCTATACCACGCCGGGGGCCGGTATCAATCAGGTGCGTATTGCCTACGTCTTGAAAAAGGAAGATCTTGAACGTGCACTCGTTGTATTAAAGAAAGCCTTAGAGGCATATCCTGGTCGAGTGGATGAATAGTATTCTTTGATGAATTTTCCCTTATTCATAGCCAGAAAAATATACAGTGATCAGGGCGACAAACGAAAAGTCAGTCGTCCTGCCATTCGTATTGCCACTATTGGTGTTGCCATCGGTCTGGCTGTGATGATTGTCACCGTAGGTGTGATACTTGGGTTCAAACACACCATCCGTGATAAGGTGGTAGGTTTTGGCGGACATATCCAGATTCACAATATTCTGAGATTCAATGATACTGACCCCTATTTTATTACTGCTGATGATAGTCTCATGACGACATTCAAGAAGATTAAGGGTGTCAGGCATGTTGAGCGCTATACGATCACTCAGGGATTGCTGAAGACAGAGGAAGACTTTCTGGGTATCGCCTTTAAGGGCGTTGGACCAGAATTCGACAGTACTTTCCTCAAACAAAACCTGGTAGAAGGACGTATCCCGAAGTTCAGCGATAACAGTAGTCATTATGAACTATTGTTGTCGAAGATGATTGCCGATAAACTGCAACTGAATCTTGGTGATAAGGTTTTTGCCTACTTCATAGAGGATGAGAGTGTGCGCACGAGAAGATATACCATTTGTGGCATCTATGAAACCAACATGACACGCTTTGACGAGAATCTGTGCTTCATCGATCTTTATACAGCTAACAAACTGAACGGTTGGGCTCCTGACGCTTGTACAGGTGTAGAAATATCTGTAGATGATCTTATGCAGCTTGACAAGACAGAGGAGACTTTCGTCAAACAGATTAACCGTACCACTGATAGGAGTGGTAACACCCTTTCCACACAGACCATCTATGAGGCATATCCCCAAGTTTTCGTCTGGCTTGAGCTGCTTGACATCAACGTGTGGATTATTATGATATTGATGGTTTGTGTGGCAGGATTCACGATGATTAGTGGTTTACTGATTATCATTCTGGAACGTACACAGATGATTGGTATCCTCAAGGCCCTTGGTGCCCGTAACAAGACGATTCGCCACACTTTCCTCTGGTTCTCTGTGTTTATCATCGGACAAGGAATGTTCTGGGGCAACGTGCTGGGCTTCGGTATCATCTTGGTTCAACAATATACAGGCATTATTACCTTAGATCCTCAGACTTATTACGTCAGTGAGGCTCCGATGGAATTGAACCTGCCGCTCATCCTGTTAATCAATGTAGCAACTCTATTTATCTGTGTCTTCGTTTTGATAGCTCCAAGTTATCTGATTTCGCATATCCATCCTGCAAAATCGATGAGATACGAATAATTCTGTTCATTTTTTCCCTGATTACAACTTTTTTTCTACCAATGGGCAAAATATTGCACATTTTTTTTTGAAATGTGCAGGAAATGACGTATATTTGCACAAAATTTCAAAAATTGTGCAATTTCAATGGAAACTTTTAGCAGTTTTAATGCTTATATCCAAAAGGCAATCATAGAGAATTGGGACCAAGATGCACTGACAGATTATCAAGGCATCACGCTTCAGTTCCACGATGTAGCACGTAAAATTGAGAAAATACATATTCTCTTTGAGAACAGCGGTGTTTTAAAAGGCGACAAGATAGCTATCTGTGGTCGTAACTCCGCCCATTGGGCTGTAGCATATCTGGCTACACTAACCTATGGAGCTGTGGCTGTCCCCATTCTGCATGAGTTCAATGGAGAGCAGATTCAGAATATCGTCAACCATTCAGAGTCAAAATTGCTTTTCATTGGTGACTATGCTGTGAAGACCATTGATCCAGAGAAGATGCCAGCCTTGGAAGCGATTATCAATCTCCCCGACTTCTCTTTGATGATCTCCCGTTCTGAAAAGGTATCATATGCGCGCGAACATCTTAATATGTTATTCTGCAGCAAATTTCCGAGAGCGTTTCGTTCAGAGCATGTCAACTATCATCAAGACCAGGCAGAGGAACTGGCACTGATCAACTACACCAGTGGTACTACTGGTTTCTCAAAGGGTGTAATGCTTCCCTATCGCGCACTTTGGGGTAATGTGGAATTTATTATCAACCATCTCGGTAAGGTAGTTAAGCCTGGTGACAATATGTTGAGTATACTGCCGATGGCACACATGTATGGAATGGCTATCGAATTTCTTTTCGGTTTCTGTAATGGTTGTCATCTGTTCTTCCTTACCCGACTCCCATCCCCAGCTATTATCGCCGAGGCTTTTGCAACAGTAAAGCCATCCATCATAATCACCGTTCCGTTGATTATTGAAAAGATCATCCGAAAGAAGGTATTCCCGAAGATTCAGAATAACCGCATGCGCTTGTTGCTCCAGATGCCTTATGTTAGCAAAAAGGTGAAGGAGCGTATATACAAAGAAGTCTATAATGCTTTCGGTGGTAATTTCTATGAGATTATTGTTGGAGGTGCTGCTTTATCAAAGGAGGTCGAGGAGTTTTTGCTTTCCATCAACTTCCCGCTGACTGTCGGATATGGCACCACAGAATGTGCCCCGCTGATTTCTTATTGTGACTGGAAGATTTTCAAAGCTGGTTCTTGTGGCGTTCCTGTTGATCGCATGGAGGTTAAAATCCTGTCGAGCGATCCTGAGAACATCCCTGGTGAGATTGTCACGAAGGGAACCAACCTGATGCTGGGCTATTTCAAGAATGAAGAAGCCACTCACGAAGCTATCGATGAGGAAGGCTATTATCATACAGGCGACCTTGGTACCATGTCACCCAGTGGTCATATTTTCATCCGTGGACGTATCAAGAATATGCTGCTTGGTGCTAACGGACAGAATGTTTATCCTGAAGAGATTGAGGATAAACTGAACACGATGGCTATGGTATCAGAGAGCATTGTCATCCAACGAGGCGACAAGTTGGTAGCTCTTGTTCATCCTGACAAAGATGATATGATGTCTTTCAGCGAGGATGAGCTGCAGCACATTATGGAACAGAACCGTCAGGAACTGAACAATCAGCTGCCAGTGTATAGCCGTATCTCTGCTATTGAGCTCCACGAAGAAGAGTTTGCCAAAACACCCAAAAAGAGTATCAAACGCTATTTATATCAGAAAAACTAATCGCGTATGGAACAAATACCAAGCTTTAACGCTCTCATTCAGAAGAGTGTCATAGACAACTGGGACCGCGATGCGCTAACCGATTTCAAGGGTCAGACGCTTCAGTTCCATGATGTTGCCAGGAAAATCGAAAAATTGCACATCCTTTTTGAGAACAGTGGTATTCAGAAAGGTGACAAGATTGCCATGTGCGGTCGTAACTCATCTCAATGGGCAGTAGCATTTCTCGCTACCCTCACCTATGGAGCCATTGCTGTTCCCATCCTGCACGAGTTTAACGCTGAACAAATTCATAACATCGTTAATCATTCTGAGGCCCGCCTGCTTTTCGTGGGCGATCACGTAGCAACAATTATCGATCCTCAGGCAATGCCCACACTGGAAGGAATCATCAACAATCCCGACTACTCGCTGATGATCAGTCGTACCGACAAGTTGACCTATGCCCGTGAACATCTGAACGAACTTTATGGTAAGAAGTTCCCGAAGTATTTCCGTAAGGAGCATGTGAACTATTACATTGAGGAAAGTCCGGAGGAGTTG
Organism: uncultured Prevotella sp.; assembly: GCA_900315695.1. GTDB lineage: Bacteria > Bacteroidota > Bacteroidia > Bacteroidales > Bacteroidaceae > Prevotella. Next base: position 38,002 of record ONAE01000010.1, read on the forward strand.
GCTGTCATCAACTACACCAGTGGTACTACAGGCTTCTCAAAGGGAGTGATGCTTCCCTATCGTGCCCTATGGTCGAACTATGATTTTGCCATGGATGTACTTGGCAAGCAGATAAAAGCGGGCGACCCTATAATCTCTATGTTGCCGATGGCTCATATGTATGGCATGGCTTTTGAGTTTATTTTCGAATTTCTCCATGGCTGTCATGTGTTCTACCTGAACCGCATCCCATCTCCAGCCATTATCGCACAAGCTTTGCAGGAAGTCAAACCGGTGATCGTCATTGCCGTACCTCTGATTATTGAGAAGATCGTACGTAAGAAAGTCTTCCCGAAGATACAGAACAACCGCATGCGTCTGTTACTGCAAATGCCCGTCATCTCTAAGAAGGTACGTGAAATGATCTGTAAGGAGGTCCTGAAGGCATTTGGTGGAAGAATGTATGAGGTGATTATTGGTGGTGCTGCCCTGAACCAAGAGGTGGAGCAGTTCCTGAAGCGTATTGATTTCCCATATACCGTCGGTTATGGAGCTACGGAGTGTGCACCCATCATCTGCTACAGAGACTGGCATACCTTTGCCCAAGGTTCATGCGGTCGTGCCGCATTGCATCAGAAAGTGGAGATCGACTCTCCCAATCCTCGTCATATCCCTGGTGAGATTCTCACGAAGGGTCCCAATGTGATGCTGGGCTACTATAAGAATCCTGAAGCTACAGCAGAAACTATCGATCAGAACGGATGGTATCACACAGGTGATCTTGGTACGATGGATGAAGACGGTAACGTGTATATCAACGGACGTTCTAAGAATATGCTCTTGGGAGCAAACGGTCAGAATATCTATCCTGAAGAGATTGAGGATAAGTTGAACTCTATGACCATGGTCCTGGAAAGTATCGTTGTACAGCGTGATACCAAGTTAGTGGCCCTTGTCCACCCGGATATGGAAGAAGCCAAGAACATGGGCTTCTCGATGGAAGATTTGAAGAATATTATGGAGCAGAACCGTAATGGACTCAATGAGATGATTCCTGCCTACGAGAAAATTTCAGAGATAGAGATTCATGAGGAAGAGTTTGAGAAGACACCAAAGAGATCCATCAAACGATACCTCTATCAATAAAACCAAAAAGCTCTCCAACCAACGGAGAGCTTTTCTTTTTCCTATTCATAATCATAGTAATACCAGTAGGTGCCGCGATACTCCTCGCTAACCCTGGTTTTCCGTTCCTTCGGATCCCGATATTGTCGCTTCATTTCCTGATAGTTAGCGTAGTTTTCCTCTACCTCAGGCACCTGATAAACCACCGAAGGGTTTGAGCGACTATGGGCATAGAGTGCCAAAGCCTCACAATAGTGCTTTGGCAGATTGGCTTTCATAGGATAATAACGAGGTATCTCCTGTGCAAAGCGGTCCAGTTGCTTATCTATCAGATAACCACATAGCAGATAATCCGCAATGGCCATATTGTTTACAGAATCACGACGCTGAAGCATAGCGAGATAACGATCCGGTTCCATTGGCACAGCCGGACGGGCTCCCATAAATTTATAAATGCTGTCTGTCGGACAGAGCAACATCTTGGTTTTACCAGAAGTAGGCAATATCTGGGAACTGTTACCCGTAATTGGATATTCAAAGAGATGCTCACCCAACTCATTACAACGTGCCAAAGCATACATACGAAGCATCATCAGATCAGCATCACTCTCAAGTGACTTCTGCCCCACTTTCCTCGCCTGATGGTATTCGCCACGCATCAAATGCCCTTCCACCTTCATACGATACTGGAACACAGCATTGGTATTACCAATCCATGCCACACATATAATCATGGCTGACATCATCAACAAATTCATCCACATCGAACGGGAAAAGAGCGGAATGTGGAACTCTTTATCCACATTCTCATACTGACGGACAAAAAAGATCATAGCCCCCCATATCACTGCAAAGACCACCACCAGCCAGATGGACCGACTGATCGAAATACCGTTGTCAATCGTCTGACTGATATCTGTCAGCATGGCAAGCAGAAGCATTGATGGCATATAAGTCAACGCATGGAAACGCTTATTCAACTTTGTTGTGTTATTGATGACATATTGCAGGATCATCAATATTGCTGTGATAATAAGAGCACCCACAAAACGGTTATAATGGGTCAAACCATCACTCAACACATGTTGGGTCATGGCCAGAGCATCTGCCTGGAAGAAATAAAGCCAGCCCCAGGTGAACAACACAAAGATAGTAGCACACATCACACGGATGATGATGGTGCTACTGCCTTTATCAGATTTCGAATAATTCATATTATACTTTCTTCAAAACAACGGCAGAACGTGCCGGGATATAGAGTTTTAACCACTCCTTGTGATCTTTTACATAAAGAGGATCATAATTGGTCAGATGCGTCATGGTGTCATCAGCAAAGCCATTACCACCGAAGTCTTTCGAGTCGGTATTCAGCACCACCTCGTATGAGCCTGTGGGCACAAGGAAGCCATAATCGGTATAACTGCGTGTCGGTGAGAAATTAAACACAAACACGAGGTCACCTCTCATGAAACAGAGCACCTGGTCACCATCATCATGCCAGATTTCCACCACGGGCTTATCTTGGAAGTTACGCACGCTCTTGATGGTCTTCAGCATCTCACGATCGAAGTCACCAAGCCAGTGATAACAGAGATCCTTGTTGTCCACAAGGTTCCACTGACGACGGGCATACTTATACGACCAGCCGTTACCCTCACGCGGGAAGTCGATCCACTCCGGATGACCGAACTCATTACCCATGAAGTTCAGATATCCACCGTTGATGGCTGCAGCTGTCACAAGACGGATCATCTTATGAAGCGCAATACCACGCTGAGCCATATCGTTGACATCCTTTTTGGCGAAGTGCCAGTACATATCGGCGTCGATCAGACGGAAAATGATAGTCTTATCACCTACCAGTGCCTGATCGTGACTCTCGCAGTAAGAGATGGTCTTCTCGTCAGGACGACGGTTCTTGACCTCCCAGAAGATAGAGCATACATTGATATCCTCATCACGCACTTCCTTAATAGTCTTGATCCAATAGTCGGGGATGTTCATTGCCATGCGGTAGTCGAAGCCGTAACCGCCATCCTCAAACTTAGCAGCCAGACCTGGCATACCAGACACTTCCTCTGCGATGGTAATAGCATCCGGATTTACCTCGTGAATCAGGCAGTTAGCCAGTGTGAGATAACAGATGGCATTATCGTCTTCATGTCCATTGAAGTAGTCACCGTAACCGCCAAAGGCCTCACCCAGTCCGTGAGAGTAGTATAACATGGAGGTCACACCGTCGAAACGGAAACCGTCGAACTTGAACTCCTCCAACCAGTACTTACAGTTAGAAAGCAGGAAATGCAGCACGTCATCCTTACCATAATCGAAGCAGAGTGAATCCCATGCGGGATGCTCATGACGGTCGCCAGGATAGAAGAACTGATTCGGGTCGCCAGCCAGGTTTCCCAAGCCTTCCACCTCGTTCTTCACGGCATGAGAGTGTACGATATCCATGATGACAGAGATGCCCAGGCGATGGGCCTCGTCGATCAAAGCCTTCAACTCTTCGGGAGTTCCGAAACGGCTACTGGGAGCGAAGAAAGAACTGACATGATAACCGAATGAGCCATAATAAGGATGCTCCTGAATGGCCATCACCTGAATGGCATTATAACCATCCTTGGCCACGCGTGGCAGGATATTCTCCTTGAATTCCGTATAAGTACCCACCTTCTCGGCATCCTGAGCCATACCTACGTGACATTCGTAGATCAGCAGCGGACTCTTCTTAGGCTTGAAGTTCTTCTTCTTAAACTCATACTTCTTCTCCGGATTCCATACCTGTGCTGAGAATATCTTGGTATTGTCATCCTGTACCACACGACGACACCATGCAGGGATACGCTCACCCTCACCGCCGTTCCACTTTACCTTCATCTTGTAAAGCTGACCATGCTTCAGAGCTTTCTCTGAGAGTTTCAGTTCCCAGTTGCCAGTACCCTCAATGCGCTTACAACGATACTTCTCATCTTCCTTCCAGTCGTTGAAGTCACCAATCAGATAGATATCCGTAGCGTTTGGAGCCCACTCGCGGAATACCCATCCTTTGGGCAGCTTGTGGAGTCCGAAATAGAGATGGCCAGAAGCAAAGTCAGAGAGCTTCTTCTTGCCGTTCTGTGTCAACTGTCCGATCTTCCACAGTGCATGATCGTGACGACCGCGGATAGCACCCTCAAAGGGCTCCAGCCATGAGTCGTTCCTTACAAGGCCAATGTGTTCTGGAGCGGTCTGCTCAACAATTTTCTCAACTTTCTTGGCGACAGCCTTTTTCGCCGTAGCAGTTTTCTTGGTAGCTGCTGCTTTCTTAGCGGCAGGCTTTTTGGGGGTTTCTTTTTTTGTTGCCATAGTGCTTTTATATTACTTTAATCTTAAATATTGCTTTCTTGATTTCCTCCTTATCTATAATACAAGGTGCATGTCCATCCTGAGGGAAGAAGATAACAAACTGTCCAGGATTCACAGTGACATATGTCTGAGGCTTGGTGTCGCCGTATTTCGTGATGTCATTCTCTGCATCGTACTCATAAGCAGGAAGATCACAAAGTGGTGAATAACCAAATGTTTCCGCGCAGGTAATGGGCACCTGAATATCTACCATCTCGATGTGAGTCTCTAAGAAGGCTGTCTCCTTCGTACGCTGTTTGGTCAACGAGAGTTTCAGAGCCACATCTTTATCTTTGATGGGATAGCTGCCAGGCTCCATTGTCAGAAGATCATGAGTCTTCAAAAAATCAACGACTTCGGCAAACAGCGGATTCAACCCTGCATATTTACCCAGATTTTCAAGTGTGTCGATAATCATAACGATTACTATTTTTAAGTTGTTGTTATTTTACTTGTCTATGCCCACGGGTATAAACCCCTTGTGCAGTCACATTCCCATTTCTGTCCTTCTCCACGAAATTGCCGTCACGCACATCGTCAACATAGGTTCCTTCAAAACGGTTGCCGTCCTTATCCTCCTCGATGGCAGGACCATTACGCTTTCCATCCTTAAAGACACCTTTGTATTTCGATCCGTCGGCAAAACGGGCAATACACTCACCGTTGGGCTGACCGTTCTGGAAGATTCCTTCCACGGTGTCACCGCTCTTCTTACTCAGCTTTCCACGGCCACTCTGTTTGTCAGACTTCCACTGACCTACATAGCTGTCGCCATTCTTCCATACAAAAGTTCCCTGACCATGTTTGTCGCCATTCAGGAACTGTCCCGTATATTTGTCGCCATTGGCATATTTGAAGATGCCGGAACCTGTACGCGAACCATGCGAATAGTCGCCCTCATAAACGTCGCCGTTCTGAAACTTATAGATGCCGCGACCGTTCATCTCATCGTCAGCCCATTGGCCGATATAGCTGTCACCGTCAGAATAAGTGAAGGTACCGTTACCCGAGCGCATATTATCCTTCCAGTCACCATTATAAGAAGAACCGTCACCCCAGTCGAAGAGTCCCTTGCCATTACGCTTGTCATTCAACCAGTCACCTTTATAGAAAGCACCCGTGGCGTATAGATACATTCCCTTTCCCGAGCGTTTGTCCTGCTTCCACTCACCGTCGTATTTGTCGCCGTTGAAGTAATACATCACCCCATGACCATGCTGGTAATCACGAAACCAGAGACCCACGTAACGGTTGTTGTTCAGGAAGTAATAAGTGCCTTGTCCGTGCTGCTGATCCTGAAACCACTCTCCTTCGTATTTCTCTCCGTCGGCAAAGGTATATACGCCATATCCCTGGCGTTTGCCCTTCACGTATTCACCTTCGTAACTGTTACCATTCTTATAGATAGTGCGGCCTTTGCCATTAGGCTTTCCCGACACCATCTCACCATTGTAGTCTCCCCCGTCCTTCGTCTTGGCAGAACCGAGGGTAATCTTCTGGGCTCCAACCATCATCGGAAGCATCAGCATCAGTGTTGTATATATTAATCTCTTCATGAGTAATCTTGCTTTTTTAAAATCAAGTGCAAATTTACTGATTTTTTCTGAGACCAGCAAATTTTTCTCATACTTATTAACGTTTATTTCCGAATATTTGTTACCTTTGCATCCAGTATGAAATTTATCGCAATTATCCCCGCCCGTTACGCTTCTACGCGATTTCCGGGCAAACCGCTGGCAGTGCTCGGCGGTAAGACAGTGATTCAGAGAGTGTACGAGCAGGTGAGCAACGTGCTCCACGAGGTTTATGTAGCTACCGACGACGAGCGTATCTTCTCCTGTGTGGAGTCTTTTGGCGGTAAGGCCGTGATGACCCGTTCCGACCATAAGAGCGGTACCGACCGCATCCAGGAGGCCGTTGAGAAAATCGGCACTCAGGCCGATGTGATCATCAACGTGCAGGGCGACGAGCCATTCATCCAACCGTCACAGGTAGAGACACTGATGCACCTCTTCGACGACCCCACCACCCAGATCGGAACACTCGGCAAACGATTTGACTCCTTAGAGGCCATCCAGAATCCCAATTCGCCTAAAATTGTCACCGACATCCGAGGCTTTGCCCTCTATTTCAGCCGTTCGGTGATCCCTTACATCAGAGGTGTCGAAACTGAGGATTGGTTCGGTCAATACCCCTTCCTCAAGCATCTGGGCATTTATGCCTATCGTCGTGAAGTGTTGGCAGAAGTTACCCAACTGCCGCAGAGCAGTCTGGAAAAAGCGGAAAGTCTGGAACAGCTACGCTGGTTGGAGAACGGCTACCGCATCCGCGTCGGACTGACGGATGTAGAGACCGTCGGCATTGACACACCAGAGGATCTGCAACGTGCTGAGGAATTCCTCAAGACCATTTAATAACAAACAGCAAAAGAGGGCGTGATCACGCCCTCTGCATTTCTCTAAGTAACTCTTTCTGCCGTTCTGTCAAGTTGGTCGGCAGCTTCACCTGATAGGTGATAATCAGATCACCAAAGGTGCCGTCGCCCCGGTCATAGCCCTTACCACGCAGACGTACCTTCGTGCCGGGCTGAGTCTCCGGCTTGATCTTCATCTTCACCTTCGAGCCGTTCGACAGCGTGATCATCACCTCACCGCCCAACATCGCTGTGTAGAAGTCGATGGAGACGTTGGCATTCATCTCGCCCGAATTGGTACGAGCCTGACGGAAACCAGAAGTGCCTCCTGAAAAACCTTGGAAACCACCAAAGCCCCCACCCTGTTGACCTTTCCTGCCAAACAGATCCTCAAAGAATGAGCTGAAGCCTCCGCCACCCGTAAAGCTAGAGAAGTCAAACCCGCCAAAGGGATTGCCGCCGCCAGCACCTCCGGCACCGAAACCACCAAACTGGTCAGCCTGTTTCCACTGCTCACCATACTGGTCGTACTTCTTTCGTTTCTCAGGGTCGCCAATCACATCATACGCCTCCTGCAACGCCTGGAATTTCGCCTGCGCCTTCGGATCGTCAGGATGCAAATCAGGGTGAAACTGCTTGGCACGTTTCAGATACGCCTTCTTCACATCCTTCTGCGGAATTGTCTTATCAACACCTAAAATCTTGTAATAGTCTATAAATGCCATAAACTTGTCCTCCTTCTTTATTTTGTTATTTTTCTACCAAGCCTACAGCAAAAACCATGCCTAAATTCATTTTTATAAATTTCTAACGCGTACGTACAGGAAAAATACTTCCCTAACAAATTATGGTGTCCTGTGATTGTTTAGTTGGAAACAAACATGATAAATAATTGACATTACAAATACAAATAATACCACCTCCAACTGTCCGCTTGAGGGTTTCTGTCAGTCCACCCAAGCCTCCCTTTTCCTCCGCCCAGGCAGGACTGCGAGAGTGCTACCAGAAGCCAAATCGACGATTTTTGAAAATATCCGACAAGCACAAGACTTTTTGGTGTTTTGGGTTTTTGGGTATTTTGTAAAATCTACTATGTAATAAATACTTAAAATATTTAGTTCAATTATATATATATTATAATATATATATAATTAAAAGTAATATTATTAATAATATCTTCCTTCTTACCCCAACTAACTTACCCCCAACTTACACCTAATTTTCAAGAAAAACCCAAAAACCCAAAAACCCAAAACTGCCGATTTTAGCACTGCGCCCGAATTTTTCTTAGCAATATCTGTGCCTAAATTTATGTTAAATCTAAGCTATTGTAGTTCTAAAATTTTTATGTATCTTTGCATACATATATATAACACAACTAGATATTAAAACGATGAAGACTACTATTATTCCCAAAAACAGTTTACGAACTGTAGCAGCCCTGTTGTTGACAATCGTTATCGCAGCAGGCTTTACCGCTTGTTCCATTGAAGACAATTCTGCAGATATCTTCACCCCTGAGAAGGTTGTTGGCAAGTGGTATTACGAATTAAAATAGAACGGTACCTTTGGTGAGGGCGAGGATGCCTTTGAGTTTGACAAGATCATCATCTACGGCAACCTGATAGATACGGGCAACCTGTTCTTCGGTTCGGGATTTCAATATACCACTTCTGCCGATGGTGGTGTGCATGTGGTGCTCAATAGCGAGAGTGTCCTCACTCAGCTGATACCCTCATGGGACATGACATATAATAGCGGACGACTAATAATATTATTATCATCCAAACTTTTGGATGTATTTTTTCAATTTCGCCAATCTTTTTTCCAAATCCTTGACAATATTCTATTCCACTTCATATCCTTTCACGATAATCATTGGCAAAGTTATGGAAAACTGCACGGAAAAGCCCTCGGTAAGCCAGGAAAGTGGCTACCGGGGGTAAAAATCTGAAAGTAGTTTCAGAGTTTTTGGATTTTAAGTTTTAATACGTTCTGTTCGACTCTCTTTCCTTGTTGTCACGATAGACACCGTTCACTTTGTTGCGGCCAAAGTTATAGGCGATGCGGAACGAGACGGCATGGGAATGTATGTTATTTCGAGTATAGACACTATAGTCATTATATAAAGCGGTGGACTTAGTAATGTTCCAGCCAAAGGGATCACTGACTGAAGCAGAAAGTGTAAGACGATTATTAAGCAGCATATACCTGATGTCGCAACTGATGAGAGACATGCGCTCGAAGTGTACCATATGCTCATGATACGGGAAATAGTGGCTGAAACGCAAACCGAGGATAAGCGTCTTGGAGTGGTTGAGCATCCACGTGTTATTCAATTCCAATTTTCCGCTCCAGCTGTTATCATCCTTGTCTTTGAAGTCGGCAATATTGGATTTCGCATCGGTATAGAAAACTTCACCGCCAACATTCACGCCCCACCAGCCGAAGAACGAGCGGTTATAGGAGGCATACAGGCCTGTCTTGCTGTTATTGATGCAGTTCTCGGGGATGGTGTACTGACTACCATCAGCGTTGAACCGGGTGACGTAGCCAATAGAATTGTGGTTATAGGAGTGATACAACACGGCGTAGGCTCCTTTGAAACTGTAGTTGATTTCGGCATTGTGCGCAAGACTAGGTCGAAGGTCGGGATTGCCAGACACGTAATCGCTAGTGGTTGTGTAGTAGCGGAATGGATTGAGGTCGGCAAAGTTCGGACGTGTAATACCCATTGAATAAGAGACAGAGAAGCGACCGATCTTCTGATTGTTCCAGCTGAGATTTACGGACGGAAACAAATATCCGTAGCTATTGTTGTGGCTTTCGTTGCCAATTGTTTGCCGCCCCTTGACATCTGTATGCTCATAGCGAAGTCCGAGTTTCCCGAAAAGAGATTTAGTAAAACTCTTCTCCACACTAATGTATGCTGCAACAGTATTTTCGTCATAATCAAATCCGTTGCTTTGCATTGGATCAATTTCCCATTGGTTGTTGATGTAGCGATTCACAGTTAAGGATGTCTTGTTCCCAATGCTCGTATATGCCAGTCCAGCCTCCATTTTGAAACCATCGAAAGGAAGCACCGCATCCAGTTTCGCGGAATGGATATGATACTTATTGTGGGCATCGTCAGTAAGCCGTACAGTCTCATCATTTCCTGTTGTGGTCACATCGGTAAAAGACTCTGTTGATTTGTTGAAATAGTTATAAGTCAGGCTAAGTATCTTTCCTTTTGAATCCAAAAGCCAGTCGGAAAACGCCGTCAAGGTAAGCGCATTATTAGGACGCGACGGTGAATTGTTATATGAGTTGAAGCAGGTGCCGTTGTCAATCGTCACATCCGTAAGTTGACTTTTCAGGCGAATTCCGCTGGCGTTAACAATGGCTCCAGCACTTAGTCGGTCGGAGAACTTATATTTGAATAAGCCATTGATACCAAACTGCTTGTTAGTGAAGTCAGTTCGACGATTGGAGGTCTTGATGTGGTCAATGAACGTATAAGTACGGTCAAGGTCATTGATGCCTTTAGTATCTGTCCAACTTGCATCTGCCGACAATTCAACTTTTCGGGTTGTATGTGATATATTTCCACCTAATTGGTAGCAGAAATCCTCTTTAATTATTCCGCGTCCCCATACGTTGCCCCGAGTTCCTAATGACTCGTTACGTGTGACGATGCTGATATATGCGACATTCGTGCCTGCTGCATACTTTGCAGGGGGAGTAGTCAGCAATTCTATCTTCTCAATACCAGATGCCTGAAGATTTTTAAGTTGTAAGGCAATGGCTTCTTCAGACATTTCCAGCAGCCGACCATCGACAATGTACCGCACGGATGATTTCCCCGCAACGGTCACCAAGTCATTTACTACTGATACGCGTGGTATTCTGTCAAGAACCTCAATACCATTCAGTCCTTTGGCATAGATATCGTTTCGTGTCAGGTAAACAATGCGGTCAGGCGATTGTTTCAGCACTGTCCGTTGTCCCACAACTACGACCTCTTTCAAGTTCTGTTCCTGTTTCCACCATGCTGTGGAATCATTTTGTTCTTGCGCGAAAAGGCACATGGGGATTATGGCCATCCCCAAAATGGCTTGCAAAAGTCTTTTCATATTCTTTGATTATTTGTTATTGAAATGCTTTCTCCTTGCCCTGTATGAAGAAGAAACCTCCACCAGACTTATCCCGTTGCAATCCTATATATATTGTCTCTCCGTTGTTCACTATCTGAAGCGAGGTATATTGCCCATCATTACCTTGATAATCGGAGAAGTCCTTTGCCCGTGGCTGATCTTTGGCTATGGCCTCGGCTATCTGCTTGATGATTTCGGGATTGTTCTTGACAGTCAGACCACGATAGTAGTTGCCATTGCTCTTGTAGATGGAGATGGTCACACTCTTATTGTTGTTGTATCTGCCGTCGAAGAGGTTCTCCACATTCAACTTGGGAGGATTGGCATAGATGCTGACAGCACTGATTATGTACAGTAATAATATAAATAGGCGTTTCATCATCTTGAGTTATTTTTGTGGTTCATAAACTGTTCTACCTTCGCTTGCTCCGTAGCCCTCTGCGTTTCCACCGTCCGCATGAACTGTTCCATTCTGGCAACATCCGCCGATGCAATCCGTCTCGTTTGTAATGTGGTTTTGCAGAAGGGCGATGCTGCCTATCAGGATGGCCACACATGCAGCAACATGCCAGCCCCAAGTCAGGAACAAATGCTTTTTCGGCATTTGGAAATTGACAGACCGAGATATGCCCATAATTGTTCTGGTTTCACTTATCAGCGGTGAGTCCAGTCCGGACTGCATCAGCACATATTCCAGTTCCGTCTCTTCCAATACCGACAACTGGCAGTCTATATAGAGCCGACAGAGTTGTTCGGCTTCTTCTACAGTGATATGTCTTGTGTACTGTTTCATCTATTCAATTTATTATATGTTTCACGCATTTTCTTTCTAATTCGGCTCATATTCATCCTCACAGCTTCAACGGTCATCGAGAGCTTTTCGGCAATCTGTTCGTATTCCATTCCTTCGTGAGTGACGAGGTCAAAAATCTCACGTTGCTGTGGAGTCAGTCCCTTTTGCAGTAGCGTTTCAAGATGTTTCAAATCCTCAACATCCATATTATAACCTTTTGTTTCGTAGGCACTGATGGTATCAATCGGGATAGATTTGGCTTTCCTTAAGTGGTCTATGCAGACGTGACGCAGCACGGTTACGAGTTTATTCTTTGCTTCAGATGTGGTCTCGACCTTGCTCCCATTCCTCAGTTTCAGCCATGTGTCCTGTAGTGCATCCTTGGCATCCTCATCGCTTTCCAGATAATTCAGGGCGATGTGGTGCAACTTGTCGCGCAAGCCAAGAAACGAGGATGTCAGCACGTCGATTTCCATATACTTCTACTAATGATACGATTGAAAACACGAAACGTAACAAGGGATAGTTGTTTTTATCGTAGTCCAAAGTTACGGAAAACGGCACGAAAAAGCCCTCGGCAAAGCCAGGAAATCGGTTGCCGAGGGGCAGGTCTTAACCCAGGTAAAGACTTGCAGAAGTCAAGTATCGCCTGCAAGTCAATGCCATTATCTGATTTCCTGAATTTATGTTCCATATCGTAATAACCAATCTAATGCCGAAATAATATGTATCGTCTTTCCGCCAATCTCAACATCGCGTGTCTGCGTGAAAGCAATAAGCGTCAGACGGTTGCAGGAAAGCGCATCGGAAGCCTTAACGAGTGAAGAGGTTTCACGGTCATACGCTCGCGGACTGTCAATCTCGTAGGCAACCTGTATCAGTTCCATGGCTCTGCTTTTGTCGCAGACCACAAAATCGATCTCCTTTGCCCTCGGTGCGGGCTTGTGGTAGTACACATCATAGAAATCGTAGACACAACGTCTCAGCAGTTCAATATAGACAACGTTCTCCAGTCGCCAGCCAAGGTTCTCGGGAGCCAGTGCGCTATCGCGATTTCCCTGCAAACCGGTATCGACAATATATGCTTTCTGGTTGCGTATGCGTTCCTTACTCTTGAAGGAATGGCGGGTGAGCAACTGAATCAGGAAGGCTTGGCAGAGATAATCTACGTATTTCTTTGCTGTCTTATCGGTAATACCAAGCAAATCGGACATCTCATCGTAGTTGATTTCCTGACAGGCTTTGTTGATAAGGTGATGGGCGAGTTTACGCAGTGCATCGATGTTGCGTATCTTGAAACGCTTCTGGATGTCTTTCCGCAGGATGGCTTCTATCAGGCTCTGCACGTAAGCCCGCTTGTTACGAAGTTCCTGCATCTCTGGGAATCCACCATCGTGGATGTAGTCCATGAAGGCCCGTTTGCGCTCAGCATCGGCCTTGGTAGTGATGCCTTGCATGTCAATCTTGTGATATTGGCAATATTCCAAGAAGGAGAATGGATAGAGGTGTATCTCGTTATAACGCCCAGTGAGGTGCGTGGCCAGTTCGCCGCTGAGCAACTTGGCATTGCTGCCTGTGACGAAGATATGAAGGTCGGTTCGTAGCAGGCGGTTCACAAACAGGTACCACCCGTCAACATCCTGTATCTCGTCGAGCACCAGGTAGGAGATGTCGGTGCCATAGAGTTGATATACACACGAAAGTACCGTATTGAGGTCTTCCGTCTTCATGTCTGCCAGACGGTCGTCGTCAAGGTTGACGTAGCCGTAACGGATGCCGCGCTCCAGTAGCACCTTGTGGCAGAGTGTGGATTTACCGCTTCGACGCACACCAATAACAACCTGAGCCATCTTCGTGTCGAACTCGAAAAGCGATTCCTCCTTGCGGGCCACCCACTTCTGAGGCTTGTAGCTCTTGATTTCCTCCTGTTGTTCAGCCAGTACCTGAAGTATTATCTTCTCGTCTATCATATCTTAATGTATTTGCATTCTCGTGCGCAAAGATACAAACATTTATTTAAATTCCGATAAAATGCAGATTATTTTTAAGTAAAATACGATAAAATAAGGTAAAAACGTTTGAGAAATACGATAAAAGACACGAAAAAAAGACTTGGGTTAGTTGTGCGTGTCGTTAAGACACACGCAAGCACTTTCTTTTTATTTCTTTATTATTATAGTTATTATTTTGCGCACATGTCCGCACAAAACGCACGCGAAGAATAATGTGTAATAAGTAATTCATCGTCTCGTGATAAATTACTTTTCGTTAAACGATTAGTTACTTTTTGTGAGGCTTTGAAATTGCTTCAAAAATGCTTCATAATTGAATCTATATTGAAACTAAAATGTAAAACTAACCTGCGTACATATTAATTCACGCGTGAAATTAAGAAATAGATATAGAAAAAGAATAAAAAGAAAAAGTGCGTGTGTGTCTGAGGACACGCACTTTTCAAAAAATAGTTAGCCACAAATAGATACTTCCACAAATTTATGGCAGAATTATTTGGAATTCGGCGATTATTTTTGTACCTTTGCAGTAGAATTAGAAGATGATGAAAATGAGGACAGCATTTCTTACGACTATCATTACTGCGACGCTGACACTCTCAGTGCAGGCACAGCAGACATCGAAGACCGTCACGCTGAAGGTCATCGAGACCAGTGATGTTCACGGACATTTTTTCCCTTGGGACTTCATGGAAGGGAGGCCGCTCAGGGGTACGCTGACCCGTGCCAACTCGTATATCAACCGCGAGCGTCAGAAGTTTGGCGGAAACCTGCTGCTCATTGACAACGGCGATATCCTGCAGGGACAGCCCTGTGTCTATTGGTCCAACTTCGTGATGCCTGAGGATGAGAACCTGGCAGCACGGGTGATCAACTACATGCAGTATGACGCTGAGACCGTTGGCAATCACGACATAGAACCAGGTCACAAGGTGTATGACAAGTGGATCCGTGAGGTGCGCTGTCCGCTGCTGGGTGCCAACATCGTGAAAGAGGCATGTAAGAACGGCGAAGCTGATCCTCAGAGCATCTATACCGGCCTGCAACCCTACTCCGTACATGTGAAGGACGGCGTGAAGATCTGCGTGATCGGCATGCTCACCCCTGCCATTCCCAACTGGTTGAACAAGTCGATATGGAAAGGCATCGAGTTCGAAGAGATGGTCAGCTGTGCCCGTAAGTGGGTGAAGTATATCCAGGAGCACGAGCAGCCTGACCTGATCTTCGGTCTCTTCCACAGCGGTAAGGATGGCGGCATCGTTACCCCAGACTACGAGGAGAACGCCACAGCAGCCGTCGCCCGAGAGGTACCAGGATTTGATGTTATCTTCTTTGGACATGACCATCAGGTACACAACGAATGGATCACTGATAAAGAAGGAAAGCAGGTGCTGATCATCGACCCATCCTGCTGGGTACAGAATGTAGCTGAGGCAGAAATCAAACTGACCATCAAGGATGGCAAGGTGGTAAATAAGGATATCAAAGGAACGATTGTGAATGTCCGCGATGAGCAGATCGACGAACAGATGATGGCTCACTTCCAGAAAGACATCGATGCCGTGAAGGCTTATGTTGGTCAGAAGATCGGTCGTTTTGAGTCACCGATTTACACCAGAGACAGTTACTTCGGCAACTCTGCCTTTACCGATCTCATACATAACTTGCAATTGCAGATTACAAAAGCAGATATCTCGCTAACAGCTCCTTTGTCATTCAACTCAACGATTAAAGCTGGTGAAGTGACGATGGCAGACATGTTTAAGCTCTACCGTTTTGAGAATCTGCTCTTCACGCTTCGTATGACAGGTGAGGAAGTGCGTAAGCATCTGGAGTACAGCTATGACATGTGGACCAATACAATGACATCACCCGATGATCATGCCCTGCGACTGAACGAAGATTCGAAAGAAGACCAACAGCGCACGGGATTCCAATACTACACCTTTAACTTCGATTCCGCCTGTGGTATCGACTATGAGGTGGATCTGACAAAGCCCGACGGTGAGAAAGTAAAAATCCTCCGCATGTCGAACGGTGAGCCTTTCGATGAGAAGAAGTGGTATAAGGTGGCGATGAACAGCTATCGGGCTAACGGTGGCGGTGAGTTGCTGACGCAAGGAGCCGGTATCCCCAAAGACTCCCTCGAAGCACGTGTGCTCTTCCACACCGACCGTGACCAGCGTCATTTCCTGACAGAGGAGATCCGCAAGATGGGCACGCTGGATCCGAAGCCCAACACCAACTGGAAGTTCGTGCCCGAGGCATGGGTAAAACCAGCCCTGGAGCGCGACAGAAAACTACTTTTTGGAAATCAATAATGGCAAAGACATACTATTTCGTATTCTGCAAGGAAGACTTGTTGCTTGAAAAGACTGCCGACGGCAATTTTACCATTCCCTATGAGGAAGAACCGCCGACAGAGGTAAAGGCTTGGACGCATCAGATGAATATCACGCCGATGGCAGATGGCTCTCCCGTCATCACTTATCGCATCGACAATCCTATCACGGATAGCGACCGCTTCGAAATGATAGGTCTGCGCCAGAGTTACTATAAGCTCTCCCGCCCGCTCTATCTCAAGGCTGGCAAATGCCAGGAACTGCTCTACTGGGATCAGAACACCAAATACTGCGGTGTTTGTGGTGCGCCGATGCGCATGGATACTGATATCTCAAAGAAGTGTACTCAGTGTGGCAAGGAGATATGGCCCCAGTTGGCTACCGCTGTCATCGTGCTCATTCATAAAGGCGACGAGGTGCTGCTGGTACGCGCCAAGAACTTCAGGCGCGACTTCTTCGGTCTGGTGGCAGGCTTTGTTGAGACTGGCGAGACCCTTGAGGAAGCTGTTGCCCGTGAGGCCCTTGAAGAGACGGGCGTCAAGATTACAAACATTCGTTACTTCGCCTCACAGCCCTGGCCCTATCCTTGTGGACTGATGGTGGGCTTTAATGCCGATTATGTGTCGGGGGAGATCCACCTGCAAAAAAGTGAGATTGCCAAAGGCGGATGGTTCCGTCGTGACAATCTCCCTGAAATTCCTGAAAAGCTGTCGATAGCTCGTATGCTGCTCGACGACTGGCTGAAAGCTTAATATTCCATCAGTTTCATGGTCTGCTTACCTGTAAAGGCTATCTGCGTATCCACCATATAACAGCTGGCTCCATCAGGTCGGCAGAGCGTGGCATCGAAATGCAAGCCATCGGCATCAATATGATTGAAGTCCATAGCTCCGAGTACCGCTTCGTCCAAGAAACCGGCAGGAACCAACTTGCCATACTGCTGCTTCTTGAAATCACTTGAAAAGATCTGATGGGCACCATGGAATACACTGATATGCATGATGTTGTCGTAATAGATATTCTCCACCTCTAAGCCATCATCATTGTAAGTACGCGCCACGACCTTATACTTCGTGGGGTTAATGGCGATATACCAGTGATAACGCTCGCCGTTAAACACGACAACAGAATCCTTCTTCACCTGCTGTGTATAAGTCAGAATCTGAGGCTTACCACGCTCAAATCCCAGCGAATCGACAGGATCGACACTCTTCTGCAACTTTACCACATCACCATTCTGATTAGTAAACCAAAACACATTTGGCGACTGCTTGATAATGCCATAGGATGTGCCGGAGCCCAAAACCAGCGAATCGCCGATGATCATAAAGTATGAAGGCATACTCGTTGTGTCGGAATAGAAGATGGTGTCGCCTTTCACCTGGAATGACACATCACCACTCTCTTCGTCCACCCAGACACCCTGCATCATCTGTTTGGCCTCCTTGCTTTCTGTCGGAGAGGAACTACTCTGGCGGTTACACCCCACCAGAGCAGCTGCAAAAATCAATATCGTTGTTAATCTCTTCATTTATTTACCTATGCAATGATACTCAAACTCGTAATCTTCAAGTTCTTCAGCATCAAAGATATTTCTACCGTCAATCACTAACGGACGTTTCATTGCCTTCTTGATGACACCCCATCCAGGCAGACGGAACTCCTTCCACTCAGTAAGGAGCAACAGGGCATCTGAGTCGAGCACAGCATCGTACATATCACGGCAATAGGTTATCTTATCGCCAATACGACGCTTACACTCATCCATCGCAATCGGATCGTATGCACGAATGACACAACCAGCATCAAGCAGTTTTTCAATCATCACGAGGGCGGTTGACTCACGCATATCATCGGTCTCAGGTTTGAACGAGAGGCCCCACATGGCGATAGTCTTACCTTTCAGGTTTTCAACGTTGCCACCGTATGACTTCACGAGTTTATCGAAGAGCACGCTCTTCTGTTTCTCATTCACGCGCTCGACAGCTTTCAGCACCTCCATCGAATAGCCATTCTGGTCGGCTGTCTTGATGAGTGCCTTTACATCCTTGGGGAAGCATGATCCACCATAGCCGCAACCTGCATAGAGGAACTTACGGCCGATACGCGTATCAGAACCGATTCCCGCGCGTACCATATTAACATCAGCACCTACACGTTCGCACAAGTTGGCAATATCGTTCATAAAGGAAATACGGGTAGCCAACATAGAATTAGCTGCATACTTAGTCATTTCTGCAGAAGGGATATCCATAAAGATTACACGGAAGTTGTTCACCATGAAAGGCTTGTAAAGTCTCGTAAGAACTTTCTTCGCATGTTCGCTTTCTACACCGACAACTACACGATCGGGCGACATGAAGTCCTTGATAGCATTACCCTCTTTCAGGAACTCAGGATTCGATGCCACATCGAACTCAATATTTTCACCACGCTTCTTCAGCTCGTCTTCAATTGCCTTGCGCACCTTCTTGGCTGTGCCTACGGGAACCGTTGACTTGGTAACCACAACCACGTAATTCTTCAGATTCTCGCCAATGGTCTTAGCAACCTGAAGCACATATTTCAAATCTGCAGAGCCATCTTCGTCTGGTGGTGTTCCTACTGCAGAAAACACGATTTCAACATCATCAAGCACAGAAGCCAGGTCAGTCGTAAACTTCAGACGACCAGCAGCCACATTCTTTTTCACTAACTCATCAAGTCCTGGCTCGTAGATGGGAATATCCCCGTTATTCAGACGCTCAATCTTCTTGGCATCTACATCTACACAAGTAACATTTACACCTGTGTCGGCAAAACATGTACCAGACACTAGACCTACATAGCCTGTTCCAACGATTGCAATATTCATAATTAATATGTTTATGTAAAATTCTGCTGCAAAGATAATGCAAAAAAAGGATATAAATGAATTTTTTAAGTATCTTTATTTGTTTATTCTAAAAAAAAGTCGTACTTTTGCAGTCGTGATAGAGTTGGAAAGACATATTGAGATTCTATTGCTCAGCAATGATTGCGTCATAGTACCCGATTTTGGAGGGTTTATGGCGCATCATGTTGATGCACATTATGATGAGGACGAAGGACTCTTCCTACCACCTCAGCGTACCCTCGGTTTCAATCCCCAACTCAAGATTAACGATTCTCTCCTCGCCCAGTCTTATGTCGAAGCTTACGATATCAGTTATCCAGAGGCTGTTTTGCGGATAGAAGACGAGGTGAACGAACTGAAGATGCATCTGCAGACGAAAGGTTTCTACGAGCTCAGTAGCATCGGTACGTTAGAATTCAATGAGAACGGCAATTATGTGTTTACGCCTTGCGAGGCAGGCATCCTTACTCCGGATCTCTATGGCTTGTGTTCTTTTGAGATGACACCTCTTAAAATTTCTGCGGCACCTGTGCCAGAAACTGTCGAGGAAGAGGAAGAAGAAAAGGAAGCCACTCAGATCTTCAACATGAACCCGTTAGAGCGTGATGTTGAGACTACAGAAGCTGAAGCAGAAGTAGAAGCAGAGGACGAGGAGGAAGAAGATGTGGTACGCATCAAATTCTCATGGATCCGGAATGCCGTTGCTGTTGCCGCCATTTTATTGGCTGTATTCTTTGCAGCCATGCCGACAGGCAAGACAGAGATGATGACGCGTACCATCAGCAACATCAACAGCAACCTGTTCTTTGGTATGATGTCAAAAGACACCAACACCAGTAAGATAGAAATCAGTAAAGCTGATATACAAAAGCCCACCAATAAAGCCGACACGATATCCAAACTTGAGAAGATCAAGACAGAACAAACAGTAAAAGCAGAACCTGTCAAAAAAGGTTATTGTATTGTACTTGCCAGTCAGGTATCCAAGCGTAATGCAGAGATGTTTATTGAAAGGCTGAAAGCAAAAGGTCTTGACAGTGCAGAGATTTACGTCAAGCAGAAAGCTCAGAGTATCCGACGTGTAGTCTGCGGAAATTTCCAGACACAGGAAGAAGCCTACAATGAACTTAGAAAGATCCACAAGGACGAGGAGCTGAAAGATGCTTGGGTCTATAAATACAATTAAAATCAGATGAAACGCGTACGTTGCCCCAAATGTGATCAATATATCACCTTCGACGAGACGAAATACATGGCTGGTCAGTCGTTGGTATTCAAATGTCCCGACTGTGGCAAGGAATTCGGTATTCGCATTGGTGTCAGCAAACTCCGTGAACGTCAGAAAGACGAAAAGCCTGATGAGCAGGCCAATGAGGAAGGTTGTGGCTCTATCGTCGTCATCGAGAACGTGTTTCATTACAAGCAGGTGCTTCCCCTCCGTATGGGCGACAATGTGATTGGCCGTTATCAGAAAGGCAACCCAGCCAACTGTACGTTCGAGACCGTTGACCCCAGTGTCGATCTAAATCACTGCACGATTACTGTCAGCCGCGACAAACGAGGCACCCTTCGTTACACTCTGAAAGACAATAACAGCAACACAGGCACCTTCGTTGACAATGTGGAGCTGAATCCCAAAGAACGTCGCATCATCAGCGACGGCACCCTCTTCACTCTTGGTGCCACCAGCATAATTTTACGCAGTGCTGACAATAAAGATGAATAAAAATGCATAATTTCTTAAGAAATTCAGGGTGTAGCTGTAATTTCTTAGAATAATCACACGTTTTACCATATTTTTTTGTAACTTTGCGCCTTGAAATTTCAAAAGTACAAAAAATATTAGATGGAAACAACAGCAATATTGCTTTTACACTGTCCTGATCAACAGGGCATCATCTCTGAAGTGACTAAATTTATCACCGATAACAAGGGTAACATTGTCTATCTCGACCAGTATGTGGACAAGGTAGAGGGCATGTTTTTCATGCGTATAGAATGGGAACTCGAAGGATTCCTGATTCCACGTGACAAGTTATATGACTATCTCACAACGCTCTATGCCCAGCGCTATCAGATGAAGTTCAGTCTCTATTATAGCGACAAGCGTCCACGTATGGCCATTTTCGTATCGAAGATGAGCCATTGTCTTTATGACCTCTTAGCTCGTTGGAAGGCGGGAGAGTTTCAGTGCGACATTCCTTGTATCGTGTCAAACCATGAGGATCTGCGCTATGTAGCTGAGCAGTTCGGTATCCCCTACTACGTATGGAGTATCAAGAAAGACCACTCCAACAAGGCAGAGGTTGAGGCAGCTGAGATGGAACTGTTGAAGAAGGAGGATATCTCGTTTATCGTATTGGCTCGCTATATGCAGATTATCAGTGACGAGATGATTGCAGAATATCCGCATCATATCATCAATATCCATCATTCTTTCCTGCCTGCCTTTATCGGGGCAAAACCTTATCATCAGGCATACGAACGTGGCGTGAAGATTATCGGTGCTACCAGCCACTATGTGACGGCAGACCTGGACGCTGGTCCTATCATCGAACAGGATGTCACACGTATCACTCACAAGGATACGCCAGAGAGTCTGGTGCTGAAAGGTAAGGATTTGGAAAAGATTGTGCTCTCACACGCTGTCAGCAAGCATATCCAGCGTAAGATCCTGACTTATAAGAATAAAACGATCATCTTCTCATAATGAATATTGCAATCGTAAAATACAACGCGGGAAATATCTATTCGGTGGTGAATGCACTCCGACGGATGGGTATTGAGCCTCTGCTGACGGATGATGCCGAACAGCTTAGGAAAGCTGATCGCGTGCTTTTCCCTGGACAGGGGCATGCCGGCGAGGCAATGGACTATCTGAGGGCCAGAGGACTTGACAAAGTAATCCGCGAATTGAAGCAGCCCGTATTTGGTATCTGTGTAGGTCAGCAGCTGCTCTGCAAGCACTCGGAAGAAGGCGACACGGACTGCATCGGTATCTTCGATGCAGAGGTGAAACGCTTCCAGCCGCAACGTCATGAGGACAAGGTGCCCTGTATGGGTTGGAACCAGCTGTACGACATCAAATCGCCGCTCAACAAAGGACTGAATGATGGCGACTACGTTTATTTCGTGCATAGCTTCTATGTGCCTGTATGTGCCGAGACCATCGCCACAACAGACTATATCCTGCCCTACTCTGCCTCAATGCATAAGGACAATTTCTATACCTGCCAGTTCCACCCTGAAAAGAGTGGTAAGGTGGGTGAACAAATACTCAAGAACTTCCTCGAACTATGATAGAACTGATTCCAGCAATAGATATCATCGGAGGCCAGTGTGTCAGGCTCACGAAAGGCGATTACGACCAGAAGACGGTATATCGTGACTCTCCTGCCGAAGTGGCAAAGGAGTTTGAAGAAATCGGCTTCAAGCGTCTTCACGTGGTGGATCTCGATGGTGCAAAATCCAAGCATATCGTCAACGAGCAGGTGCTCAAGGCGATTACGAATAAGACTCATCTGACAGTAGATTTTGGTGGAGGCATCAAGACGGATGAGGATATTGAGAAGGCTTTTGCCGCTGGTGCTTCGATGGTGACAATCGGCTCTATCGCCGTTACAAACCCTGACTTGTTTATGGGTTGGCTTGAGAAATACGGTGCAGAACGCATCATTTTAGGGGCTGATGTCAGACACGGGAAGATCAGTATCAATGGTTGGAAAGAAGATTCCTCTGAGGATCTCTTGCCCTTCCTGAAGAAATATGTGGATGCTGGCGTGAGCAACGTGCTCTGCACAGAGATTTCCAAAGACGGCACCTTGGCTGGTCCGGCTATTGAGCTTTACCAGTCTATGATGGCAGCCTATCCTGAACTGCATCTGATTGCCTCTGGTGGTGTCTCTTCCATCGAGGACATCCATGCCCTTGATGCAGCAGGCATCCCTGCTGTCGTCTTCGGAAAAGCAATATATGAAGGAAAAATAAATCTGAATGAATTATGGGACTGGCAAAACGCATAATACCCTGTCTGGACGTGAAGGACGGTGAGACCGTTAAAGGCACGAACTTCGTAAACCTGCGCTCTGCAGGCGACCCGGTAGCTTTGGGTAAGGCCTACAGCGAGCAGGGAGCCGATGAACTCTGTTTCCTCGACATCACAGCCTCTTTCGAAGGCCGCAAGACGTTTACAGAGATGGTGACGCGTGTGGCCCAGGAGATCAATATCCCCTTTACTGTTGGCGGTGGTATCAATGAACTGGCAGATGTGGAGCGACTGCTATATGCCGGTGCTGATAAGGTGAGTGTGAACTCTGCTGCTATCCGCAGACCAGAACTCATAGACGAGATTACTTCGCGTTTTGGTTCTCAGGTGTGCGTTTGTGCCATTGATGCCCGTCTCGACGAAGATGGCTGGCACTGCTATCTGAAAGGTGGACGTGAACGGACGGAGCGCG
This sequence comes from uncultured Prevotella sp., assembly GCA_900315695.1. Taxonomy (GTDB): domain Bacteria; phylum Bacteroidota; class Bacteroidia; order Bacteroidales; family Bacteroidaceae; genus Prevotella. The sequence goes on from ONAE01000010.1 coordinate 61,524, forward strand.
GACTCTTTGAGTGGGCACATGAAGCCCAGGAACGAGGTGCTGGCGAGATCTTGTTTACCTCAATGAACCACGACGGTGTAAAGCAAGGCTATGCCAATGAGGCACTATGCGAGTTGGCAGACAATCTGTCGATTCCCATCATCGCCAGTGGTGGTGCAGGATGTAAGGAGCATTTACGGGACACCTTTATTGAAGGACATTCTGACGCAGCCCTCGCTGCATCAGTCTTTCACTTCGGTGAGATCCCCATCCCAGAACTTAAACTGTATTTGAAATCAGAAGGTATTAACGTAAGAATATGAAAATAGATTTTGAGAAGTGCGGTGGGTTGGTTCCTGCCATTATTCAAGACGCAACAACCAAGAATGTGCTAATGCTGGGTTACATGAACCAGGAGGCATACGACAAGACGATAGCCACCAAGAAAGTGACATTCTGGAGTCGTAGTCGTAACTGTCTGTGGACAAAGGGAGAGACTTCCGGTAACTTCCTACACCTTGTTGACATCATGGTGGACTGCGATAATGACACCCTGTTGGTAAAAGCCAATCCCGACGGACCTACCTGTCACACTGGCACAGATACCTGTTGGGGTGAGGACAACGAGCGTAATCCCCTACTCTTCCTGACAGAGCTGCAGGACTTTATTAATCTCCGGCATGAGGAGATGCCTGAGGGAAGCTATACCACCAAATTGTTTAAGGATGGTGTGAAGCGTATTGCCCAAAAAGTTGGTGAAGAGGCTTTGGAGTCGGTCATTGAAGCCTGTACAGGCAGCAATGAGCAACTGTCGTATGAGGTGTCAGACATGCTCTATCATTTGCTTGTATTGTTATCTGCCAAGAACATGCGTATCGAGGATGTGGCAGCAGAACTGCAGAAGCGTCATGACCCCAACTGGGATAAGAAGCGTCGTGAGGCCAAGGCAAAAGGAGAAATGAAGTAATTATTAAGAATATGCTGATCAATCTAAAGAATGCAAATATCTGCCAGCGTGAAGGCAGACTCGTGTTAGGTAAAGTGAACCTACAGGTGAATGAGGGTGACTTCATTTACTTAATCGGACGCGTTGGAGCTGGCAAGAGTACCTTGTTGAAAACATTGTATTGTGAGCTAGTTCTCGATGAAGCTGATGAAGCTAAAGTCTTGGGGCATGACCTGCTGACCATCCGTAATAAGGAGATTCCTGCCCTCCGCAGAGAAATGGGAATCGTTTTCCAGGATTTCCAGCTCCTCAATGATCGTAGCGTCTATAAGAACCTCTATTTTGTATTAAAGGCAACTGGCTGGAAAGATAAGGATGCCATCAACGAGCGCATCAAAGAGGTGTTGACCGAAATCGGTCTGGCTGATAAGATGGCGAATATGCCGCATCAGCTCTCTGGAGGTGAGCAGAAACGTATCGCAATTGCCCGGGCTATCCTGAACCATCCCAAATTGATTATTGCCGACGAACCGACCAGTAATCTCGATAAGGACACCACCGATGAGGTGATGCAGCTATTGCGTAAGATCTCTGAATCGGGCACTGCCATCTTGATGACAACCCACAATATTTCCCTCCTCAACAAGTATCCGGGCAAGGCATTCCAATGTCAGGATGAAAAGGTGGAGGAAGTAACCATCAGAAGAGCTTCAGAAAATAAGGAATAATAAAAATATAAAGATTATGAAAGTGATGAAATTCGGCGGTACATCCGTCGGTACCCCACAGAGGATGAAAGAAGTGACCAATCTTGTCACAAAGTCTGGAGAACCTGTATTCGTTGTGCTTTCTGCAATGTCTGGAACCACCAATTCACTTGTCGAGATCTCAGACTATCTCTACAAGAAGAATCCCGACGGCGCCAACGAGGTTATCAATCGTCTGGAGCAGAAGTACGACCATCATGTGGAAGAGCTCTACGCCAAAGAAGAGACAAAGGCTGCTACACGCGAGTTCCTGCGTGGTGAGTTCGACTATCTGCGTTCGTTTACCAAAGAGCTTTTCACCAGCTTTGAGGAGAAGAGCATCGTGGCACAGGGTGAAATTATCTCGACGAATATGGTGGTGAACTATATGAACGAGATCGGTATCAAGGCTGTACTCATCAATGCCCTTGATTTCATGCGTACAGACAAGAACTCTGAACCAGATCCTGTTTATATCAAAGAGAAGCTGAAGGCTATCCTCGCAGAAAACGAAGGTGCTCAGGTCTATCTCACCCAGGGCTTCATTTGTCGCAATGCCTATGGTGAGATTGACAACTTGCAGCGTGGTGGATCGGACTACACAGCCTCACTCATCGGTGCAGCTATCAATGCGGAGGAGATTCAAATCTGGACCGATATTGACGGTATGCATAACAATGATCCTCGTGTGGTAGATCATACAGAGCCTGTACATCAGTTGCATTTCGAAGAGGCTGCAGAGTTGGCTTACTTCGGAGCCAAGATCCTTCACCCCACTTGCGTACAGCCAGCCAAGTATGCCGGCATTCCCGTACGTCTGCTGAACACAATGGATCCCGATGCTGAGGGTACGACTATCAGTAACAAGACAGAATACGGTAAAATTAAGGCCATCGCTGCCAAGGACAATATCACAGCCATCAAGATCAAGTCAAGCCGCATGCTCCTGGCAACAGGTTTCCTACGTAAGGTCTTCGAGATCTTCGAGAGTTATCAGACCAGTATCGATATGATCTGTACCTCAGAGGTGGGTGTATCTATGAGTATAGACAACTCGTCACACCTTGGAGAGATTGTAGATGAACTGAAGAAATACGGAACTGTGACAGTTGACACCAACATGTGTATCATCTGTGTTGTGGGTGACCTCGACTGGTCGAACATCGGTTTCGAGTCACTGGCACTCGATGCCATGAAGGATATTCCTGTACGTATGGTAAGCTACGGCGGTTCCAACTATAACATCTCCTTCCTCATCCGTGAAGAGGATAAGAAACGTGCTCTCCAGAGCCTAAGCGACACTATCTTTAATAAATAAGCAATAACGACAACACACAACACAAGTAGAACTGGTATGTCAAAAGGAATATTTCCAGTAGAGAAATTGCAGTCGATTCAGACGCCTTTCTACTACTACGATACAGAATTGTTGCGCCAGACACTTCAAGCTATCACCAATGAGGCGCACAAACACGAAGGGTTCGTGGTGCATTATGCTATCAAGGCTAATGCCAATCCCAAGATTCTCCGCATCATCCGTGAAGCGGGGTTAGGAGCCGACTGCGTCAGTGGGGGTGAAATAGAAGCCTCCGTGAAAGCAGGATTTGCAAGCAATAAGATCGTCTATGCAGGCGTAGGTAAAAGCGATTGGGAGATTAACCTTGGTCTTGATCAAGACATTTTCTGTTTCAACGTAGAGAGTATTCCTGAATTGGAAGTCATCAATGAGCTGGCAGCAAGCAAAGGCAAGGTGGCACACGTGGCATTTCGACTGAATCCGAATGTCGGTGCTCATACACATGCTAATATCACCACGGGGCTGGCTGAAAACAAGTTCGGCATTGCCATGCGTGATATGCTAACCGTTATCAGTGAAGCAGAGAAACTGAAGAATGTAAAGTTTGTCGGCCTTCATTTCCATATCGGTTCACAGATCCTCGACATGGGTGACTTTGAGGCATTATGTAACAGGGTGAACGAATTACAGGACGAACTTGAGCGTCATCGTATCCGAGTTGAACATATTAACGTAGGAGGAGGATTGGGTATAGACTATGCCCACCCCAACCGTGTTCCTATTCCAGACTTCAAGTCGTACTTCGACACATATGCCAAGAAGCTGAAACTGCGTAACGGACAGACACTGCACTTTGAACTCGGACGAGCTGTTGTGGCACAATGCGGTTCGCTTATCACGCGTACCTTATATATAAAAGAAGGTGCCACCAAGAAGTTCGCCATCGTAGATGCCGGCTTTACAGATTTGATCCGTCCTGCGCTGTATCAGGCATATCACAAAATTGAGAACATCACCAGTGAGGATCCTGCGGAAGCATATGATGTGGTGGGCCCCATCTGTGAATCTACAGATGTTTTTGCCAAACAGACCGATCTGAATCGCACGAAACGTGGCGATCTGCTGGCTATCCGTTCTGCTGGTGCTTATGGTGAAATTATGGCTTCACAATACAACTGTCGCAAATTGCCTTTAGGTTACATGAGTGACGAAATATAATATCAAAATAATGAATATAGATAAACAAGGATTCTCTATTATCATGACGGCCTATAACCAGGCTGATGAGTTAAAGGAAAACTTGCCCGCATACCTGTCACAGACATACGAGCCTGGGTATGAGGTGATTGTCGTCGATGAGACTTCAAGCGATGACACACCTGATGTGCTAAAGCTATACAAGCAAGATTATCCGATACTTTATACCACCTTTCTTCCTAAGCCTGACATACTCTGTGCCCGCAAGAAGATGGCCTTTAACCTCGGCATAAAAGCCTCTAAGAATGAATGGGTTATACTTCAGAATATAAACAACAAGCCCAAAAACGAGAATGAGCTTCAAGCCATTGTAGAAGCACTTGACGAAGAGGCTGAGCTGACCTTTGGCTATATCAGCAAAAAGGGAATCCGCCTGCAGTCGTTTGCTTCATACGATGATGCCCGTTATCACATCCTTAAAGGTGAACGGAAGCTGAAGCACATCTACAACCGCATGTCGATGAGTTTCCTATGGGGACGATATAATTTCATTGTCATCCGTAAGGATATCAGTTATGACGTGTTGAAGTATTTCGGACAAAAGGTTTCTGCATCAAGTCTGTTGAGCTACCGTATTCACATCTTGTTGAAGAACATCTTTGGGCGCTCGGAGACAACATTCATCAAATTCTGATAAACACCATTGACATGATAAAAGTGCTATATATATTTCCCAAGGATGCCCCTCTGATTCGGCAGCATGTCGAGTTATTAGCAGAAGGTTTGCGCCAGAGCGTAGAAATATGTATGGCTGACAGTTATAAAGTTTTCAAACAGCAATTAAAATTGCAGCAGCCAGACATTGTACATTGTCATGGTTGTTGGAACTTTGATATCATCCGTGCTGCCTTGTCTGGTCGCAGAGCTGGTGCGCGAATCGTGATAACCCCGCACGGGCAGATAGAACCGTGGGCTGTTGAGCAACAGACAACTCAGGCAAAAGCAGGACGACTCTTCAGATGGCAGAAGACATGTATTCAACATGCCTATGCCATCATCACACTTGGAAGGCTGGAACAGAAGAACTTCTTAAAGCAGAAGTGGAACCCACGTGTGGAAGTGATACATAATGCCATCATCACAAATACCATTTCACCCGGAGAGATGTGCTCTCAGACATTTGCTGTCTATCAAAAGGTGATTGATTCAAACACCTTAGAGCAGATGGACGATACCACTTCAGAAGCTCTTGCTATTATCATCAAGGCGAGTATTACTGGTGACCAGCGCTGGTGCAGGAAGATGGATGCAGTCAACCACCCTCAAGATATCGACTGGAGGCGCCTGCTCATCTATGCAACCCATGAGAATATTCGCAACTATGTTGACTATGGAATCAGCATCCTTGGTCTGTCCTCGCCCGGAATCGATACCAGTCACATCGCTTCTTATTTTCCAGATAACTACACAACTCCTCGTCCGATTAAGGAGGTGGTTGGCGACTATCAGGGCAACGAGACTGACTATCTGCTTAGGATGATATCACAACTGCATCGTCAACCATTATTGCTACACATGATCGAGCTTACGAGGGAGCTTATGCGAGATACAGTCAATGACGATCAGCTCAACGAAGCGCTTGAAGAGAAGAGCCTAAAAGGCTTTGCCGCCAGCCTGATGCAAGTTCTCAGTGAAGAGACTGACCTCGATGAAGGCTATATGCCCCTACCCCCTAAAGAGAACCGACAAACAGATAAGATTCGCAAACTTTTGACAAATCATTTGAAGATATGACAACAACCCTTTTTGAGACAACGAAGGATGACCTGCATTACCTGCAGCTTCTCTCACAATCCTTCCCTACCATTGCCGAAGCCTCCACTGAGATTATCAACCTGGAGGCAATCATGGCTTTACCAAAAGGAACAGAACATTTCTTGGCAGATCTCCACGGAGAGAGCGGCGCCTTTCAGCATGTCCTGAAAAACGCTTCAGGTAATATTAAGCGAAAGGTGAATGAGCTCTTCGGAAACAACATCCGAGAATCAGAAAAGAAAGAACTCTGTACGCTCATTTATTATCCAGAAGAGAAACTTGAACTCATTAAGGCACGTGAACAAGATATTGACGACTGGTATCGTATAACGATACACCAGCTTGTAAAGGTATGCCGAGACGTGTCGTCGAAATACACGCGATCTAAAGTGCGCAAGTCGCTGCCAGAAGATTTCTCTTATATCATTGAAGAATTGCTCCATGAAAGTCTGTCAGACAATGATAAGACTGCCTATGTGAGTGTCATCGTCAACACCATCATCTCCACTGGACGTGCAGACGATTTTATAGTAGCTATCTGTAATGTGATCCAACGTTTGGCCATCGACCAATTGCACATCCTTGGTGACATCTATGATCGTGGTCCTGGTGCACATATCATCATGGATACACTGCGTCATTATCACTCTTGGGACATCCAATGGGGTAACCATGATATTCTCTGGATGGGAGCTGCTGCAGGAAACAATGCCTGCATCTGTAATGTTTTGCGACTCTGTCTCAGATATGCTAATCTGACGACTATTGAGGAATATGGAATCAATCTTGTACCGTTAGCGACATTCGCTCTTGATGCATACGGTAATGATCCTTGTGAGGAATTCCTGCCGAAAGTTCTTCCTGGTAATAAGATGGATGAGAAGACCCGTCTGTTAACGGCAAAGATGCACAAAGCCATCGCAGTGATCCAGTTCAAGGAAGAGGCAGCCATCTATAACCGCCGTCCTGAGTGGCAGATGCAAGACCGTAACCTGTTTGATCATATCGACTACACAAAAGGTGTTTGCAATCTCGATGGAAAAGAATATGAGATGCGTAGTTGTCACTTCCCCACTATTGACCCTGCTCATCCAAACACCCTTACCGCAGAGGAGAAGGACTTAATGGAGAAGCTCCATCATTCGTTTAGAATCTGCGAGAAACTGAAGAAACATATCCGTACACTTCTCTCCCATGGATGTATGTACACCATCAGCAACTCCAACCTGCTCTTCCATGCCAGTTGTCCACTTAATGATGACGGCACACTGAAAGAGGTTGAGGTTTATCCTGGTGTCTTCTACAAAGGAAAGGATCTGCTGCATAATATCGGTATGATCATCCGTGCAGCATTTGAAGGACCTTCAGACGATTATCCCCTTGACTATGCCCGCGATTATTTCCTCTATCTCTGGTGCGGAAAGGACTCCCCGCTGTTTGACAAGTCGAAGATGGCAACCTTTGAACGCTATTTCCTCAAAGACAAGGAGACTTATATAGAGGAAAAAGGTAATTATTTCAAGCTGCGTGATTCCGAAGCCATTTGTGATCAGATTCTGGATGCGTTTGAGGTTAAAGGAAGAAATCGTCATATCATCAATGGTCACGTGCCCGTACATGCTTCAAAAGGTGAGAATCCTATCAAGGCAGGTGGTAAGCTGATGGTTATCGATGGCGGATTCTCGGAGGCTTATCATCATGAGACTGGTATTGCAGGTTATACGTTGGTCTATCACTCACGTGGTTTCCAGCTTGTTCAGCATGAGCCTTTCACCTCTCAGCGCGATGCCATCGTACGTGAGACAGATATTAAGACCACCACACAAATTGTGGAGATGTCAGCCCATCGTATGCTCGTGGCAGATACAGACAAGGGAGAAGATCTCAAGCGACAGGTTGCAGATCTGAGAAAGTTACTCTATGCCTATCGTCACGGAATCTTAAAAGAACGCCGCAGATAATTATAAAAAGTAAGCTCCCCCGCCAATAGCGAGGGAGCTTCTGTTTATAAGTCATTGTAATTTTGAATGCTGAAGGTTGAGGTTCGCATATCACCTGTTTCATACCCACGTTTCAACCAACGCTTACGCTGATCAGAGGTTCCATGGGTAAAAGACTCTGGCGTAGCGCGACCTTGAGCTTTCTTCTGAAGCCAGTCATCACCAATAGCCTTTGCCAATTCCAGACCTTTCTCCAGATCGCCATACTCCATCGAGTGGTTCATCTGATCCTCATAATGTGCCCAGACACCAGCATAGTAGTCTGCCAACAACTCAAGGCGGACACTGATCTGATTGGCTTGCACCTTATCAGTCTGGTTCATCGCCTGATGAGCCTTACCTAATGTACCTGTAAGATTCTCCACATGGTGTCCGATCTCATGGGCAATCACATAAGCATAGGCAAAAGTGTTACCCTCAACACCAAGCTGACGTTTCATCTGAGTAAAGAACGACAAGTCGATGTAAAGTTTCTGATCACCAGAACAGTAAAATGGTCCAACAGCAGCAGTTGCAGATCCACAAGCTGAGTTGACCTGATTTGAGAAAAGAACGAGTGTGGGTGGTGTATAGGTGCCGCCCATCTGCTCGAAGACCGGTCCCCAAACATCCTCTGTAGAAGCCAGGATTTTCTTGCAGTCTGAGGCTAAAGCCTGCTCCTCCTCAGTAAAATTCTCCTCACCGACAGTCTCTGTCTGCCCTGTCATCATCTGCTCTTGAGCAGCCTGCAGACCTGCCGACAGAGGATCACCTCCACTCATCCATGCAAACAATGCAGCAATGACAATGGCTCCGATACCGCCAATACCAGCTTTCGCACCACCACTCATTCCGCGGCGATCTTCCACGTTTGAGCTTTCTCTTCTTCCATCTAATCTCATAATGTTATGGTTTTAAGTTACTTATTGTTTGAATTATCTCACTGTCATATGAAAACAGCCTTGTTTCACCTCATATTTGATATAACAACGCTGCTGAACACGCATATCACGAAGCACTTCAGAGAGGACCCATTTGAGGGTGTCGTTCCGAACTTGGCGTCGTGAAGGACCATTTGGATCCTCAACGGTCTTATAACGATTATAACAGATGTCAAAGGTCGTACCATAGAGGTGACAAGAATTCTCTGTAGCATTCATGTTGCGTCCACGCAGCTTCTTGACATCATCCTGAGAACGCAGCACGCTGGTAACGATCAGTTTATGAAAAGGTACTCCCTTAACAAATAAACTATCAAAGAAGGCCTGACCGATATCCTGCAGAAGTATAGCTGCTCGCGGCACAAGATATGGGATACTGGAGGATAATGGATCAACATGATAATATGGGTTGGAACCAATATAGACCAATTCCCGTTTACGGGCCTCGGCATCCTCACGGTTTTTAACGGGAGAGACGCCCCACTGTCTGGCAGCCACCAATTGAACCGCATTTGTATCGGGGAACGCCTCCTTATAACTTGGTACGGACAGAATGCGATGATACTTTGCCTTACTTGTAGGACTATTATGGGTAACCGGATTTTGAATATCAGGAACGCTTGGAACACTGGATTCGGCACCATTTGCTACTTCAGGGAACACCCATCTAATCATTGCCAATACTGCTACCGTAATAAAGAAACCTTGCAAATATGATTTTTTCGTCAATCTCATAAGAAAATTCTGTTTCGGGCACAAAGTTACAAAAAAAAAATGTAACTTTGCACGCAAATTAATAATTTGTCGATAAATTGATAGAGAAACATCTTGTTTTAGAGGATATTGACCCCGTAGTCTTCTATGGTGTGAGCAATGGTCATCTTCAAATGATCAGGTCGCTTTACCCCAAATTGCGCATTGTGGCCCGTGATAATGTGATCCGTGTGCTTGGCGACGAGGAACAGATGGCTTCCTTCGAAGAAAATATGGAGAAGTTGCGCCGTCATGTGCTTCGTTTCAATGCATTGAAAGATGAAGATATCCTTGATATCGTCAAAGGTAAGCGTACTAAAGACGATGTGCCGGAAGGGGTGGTCTGCTATTCCATGTCTGGTCGCCCTATCAAGGCCAGAACAGAGAATCAGCAACGGTTGATAGAGGCATACGAGCAAAATGACATGGTATTTGCTGTAGGTCCTGCCGGAACAGGAAAGACCTATCTTTCGATTGCTTTAGCCGTGAAGGCCTTGAAGGAGAAGACTGCTAAGAAAATCATCCTGTCTCGCCCTGCTGTGGAAGCCGGAGAGAAATTAGGATTCCTTCCTGGTGATATGAAAGATAAGATAGATCCATATCTGCAGCCATTATATGATGCATTGGAGGATATGCTGCCACAGGTCAAGCTTCAGGATATGATGGAGAAGCACGTGATACAGATTGCACCTCTGGCATTCATGAGAGGTCGTACGTTAAGCGATGCCGTAGTCATTCTTGATGAGGCACAGAACACCACTCCTGCACAGATACGAATGTTCCTGACACGTATGGGCTGGAATACTAAGATGATCATCACGGGTGACATGACACAGATTGACCTGCCCCATTCACAGAAGAGCGGTTTGATTGAAGCTCTCCATATATTAAATAAGGTAGAGGGCATTGGAGTCGTAAACTTAGATCGTAGCGATATTGTCCGACACAAACTCGTGACACGTATAGTCAATGCCTACGAAGAATACGACAAAGAAAAGGAAAAGTAAGAAAAGTAAATAGATAAAGCAAATGAAAGCATTAACTAAGACGGACTTTAAGTTCGAAGGACAAAAGAGCGTATATCACGGTAAGGTACGTGATGTTTACAACATTAACGATGATATGATGGTGATGGTTGCTACCGACCGCATCTCTGCATTCGACGTGGTACTTCCTAAAGGTATCCCTTTTAAGGGACAAGTACTGAATCAGATTGCTGCCAAGTTCCTTGATGCAACCACCGACATCTGTCCCAACTGGAAGCTGGCCACACCCGACCCTATGGTAACAGTAGGATTAAAGTGCGAAGGATTCCGTGTAGAGATGATTATCCGGTCAATTCTCACTGGTTCAGCATGGCGTGAGTATAAGAACGGTTGTCGTGAGCTTTGTGGTGTTAAGCTTCCTGAGGGTATGAAGGAGAATGAGCGTTTTCCTGAGCCTATCATCACACCGACGACAAAAGCTGATGAAGGTCACGACATGAACATCTCTAAAGAGGAAATCATTGCCCAAGGCATCGTATCAGCAGAAGATTATGCCATTATGGAAGATTACACCCGCAAGATTTTCGCACGCGGACAGGAAATAGCCGCTAAGCGCGGACTCATTCTCGTTGACACAAAATATGAGTTTGGCAAGCGCGATGGTAAGGTATACCTCATCGACGAGATTCATACCCCTGACTCTAGCCGCTATTTCTATGCCGACGGATATGAAGAGAAACTCGCCAAGGGAGAACCTCAGCGTCAGCTTTCTAAGGAGTTTGTACGTCAGTGGCTTATCGAACACGACTTCATGAACGAGCCTGGACAGGTGATGCCAGAGATTACTGATGAATATGCCGACAGCGTATCAGAGCGTTATATTGAACTGTATGAGCATATCGTCGGTGAGAAATTCGAACGTGAGGCTAGCAATGAGGACATTGCTGCTCGCATTGAGAAGAATGTTACCGATTGGCTGAAAGTATTTAAGAACAGGGTATAAAAATCAGGTCGCATGGGCTACGAGCAGGAAAAGATCAATCCTTACGAGAAAGGTACGGGTAAGGCGCAGCAGGTGGAGAAGATGTTTGATAACATCGCTCCTACCTATGACAAGCTGAACCATCGGCTCTCGTGGGATATTGATAAAGGATGGCGAAAGAAAGCCATCCTCCAGCTGAAACCCTACCAACCAACAACCCTACTCGACATCGCAACAGGTACTGGCGATTTTGCCATTCTCGCCGCAGAGATGTTGCATCCTACCAAACTCATTGGTGCAGATATCAGCGAAGGAATGATGGAAATTGGACGTCAGAAAGTAAAGGCAAAAGGATTAGATGCCGTCATCTCGTTTGAAAAAGAGGATTGTACGGCTCTATCCTATTCCGATGGTACATTTGACGCTGTTACAGCTGCTTTTGGTATCAGGAATTTTGCTGATTTAGATAAAGGGCTCTCAGAAATGTGTCGTGTATTGAAGCCAGGGGGGCACCTGAGTATTGTTGAACTCACAACACCCGTCTCTTTCCCGATGCGACAACTTTTTCACCTTTACAGTCATACATTTTTGCCAATTTATGGAAGGCTTATTTCAAAAGACACCAGTGCCTATAGTTATCTGACCAAAACCATTGAGGCTTTTCCCCAGGGAGAGCGGATGGTGGATATCCTCTGTAAGGCAGGCTTTAAGAAATCCTCTTTCAAAAGACTGACATTTGGCATCTGCACCATGTATTTTGCAACTAAATAATCATAGACTATGGACAAGTACGGATTAATTGGCTATCCCTTGGGACACTCATTCTCCATCAGTTACTTCAACCAGAAGTTTGCCGATGAGGGCATCAATGCGAAGTACGAGAATTTTGAACTTCCAAGTATTGATATGCTCACAGAAGTGCTGGATAAGAATCCCGAGTTGAAGGGACTTAATGTAACGATTCCCTATAAAGAGAAAGTGATACCTTTCCTTGATGCGATCTCGCCAGAGGCAAGAGCCATTGGAGCTGTCAATGTTATCAAAGTGACCCATGAAAAAGGGAACACACGTCTTAAAGGATATAACAGCGATGTGATTGGCTTTACCAAGAGCATTGAACCCATGTTGGACAAGAAATGGCATAAGCGAGCACTGATCCTGGGTACTGGCGGTGCCTCAAAAGCCATCAACTTTGGCTTGAAGTCCTTAGGTGTAGAGCCTGTCTTTGTAAGTCGTTATGAGCGTCCCAATACAATACAGTACGATAAGATCACACCCGAGGTGGTGAGAGAATATAATGTCATTGTAAACTGCACGCCTGTTGGTATGTACCCGCATACCGAAGAATGTCCTCCCCTTCCTTATGAGGCTATGGACAATCATAACATTCTCTATGATTTGATATATAACCCCGACCAGACGCTTTTCATGCGTAAAGGTGCCCAGTATGGTGCAGACGTTAAGAACGGCTTGGAAATGCTGCTTCTGCAAGCTTTTGCAAGTTGGGAGTTTTGGAATGATAACAAATAGAACCATATAAAGAACATATATTAAGATGAGCGACAACAGATACATGATGCGTGGTGTTAGTGCAGCAAAAGAGGATGTACATAACGCCATTAAGAATATCGACAAAGGAATCTTCCCGCAGGCTTTCTGTAAGATTATACCTGATATCTTAGGAGGTGATCCTGAGTATTGCAATATCATGCACGCGGATGGAGCTGGTACTAAGTCTTCGCTGGCTTATATGTACTGGAAAGAAACTGGCGACCTTTCTGTATGGAAGGGTATTGCCCAGGATGCCATCGTCATGAACACCGACGATCTGCTCTGCGTGGGTGCAGTAGATAACATTCTTGTTTCAAGCACCATTGGCCGCAACAAGATGCTGGTCCCAGGTGAGGTTATCTCAGCTATCATCAATGGAACAGATGAACTTCTGTCAGAGCTGCGTGAGATGGGTATCGGCATCTATCCCACAGGTGGCGAGACTGCCGATGTAGGCGACTTGGTACGTACCATCATCGTTGATTCCACCGTGACCTGTCGTATGAAACGCGCCGATGTTATTGACAATGCCAATATTCGTCCTGGTGATATGATTGTAGGTCTGTCCTCTACTGGTCAGGCTACCTATGAGAAACGTTACAACGGCGGTATGGGTTCCAATGGACTGACCTCTGCACGTCATGATGTCTTTGCGAAGTATCTCGCTGAGAAATATCCTGAAAGCTTTGATCATGCCGTACCTAATGAGTTGGTTTATAGCGGCAAATACCAGTTGACGGACCCTGTAGAAGGCTCACCCGTTAATGCCGGACAGCTTGTTCTTTCTCCCACCCGTACTTATGCGCCTGTCATCAAGAAGCTGCTTGATGAGTTGCGCCCGGAGATTCACGGAATGGTTCACTGCACCGGTGGTGCCCAAACAAAGGTACTGCATTTTGTCAGCGACAACTGCAAGGTCATTAAGAACAATATGTTCCCAGTTCCCCCACTCTTCAAGGCCATCCACGAGTGCTCAGGCACGGATTGGAAGGAGATGTATCAGGTGTTTAACATGGGACATCGCATGGAGATCTATGTACGTCCTGAGGTTGCAGAGAAGGTGATTGAGATATCAAAACGCTTTAATATCGATGCTCAGGTAATAGGTCATATCGAGGAAGGTCAGAAGAGCCTGACCATCAAGTCAGAATTTGGAGAATTTACATATTAATGGAGAATAACAGTATATTACAGAAGCTCGACGGACTGGAGGCACGCTTTGAGGAAGTATCAACCCTGATTACCGATCCAAGTGTGATTGCCGATCAGAACCGTTTTGTGAAACTCACCAAGGAATATAAGGATCTCGGTGACATTATGGATGCCCGTAAGCGCTATATCGCCTGCCTCAATGGTATCAAGGAAGCAAAAGATATTCTTGCTAACGAGACCGATCCTGAAATGAAAGAGATGGCACGCGAGGAACTGGCTGCCAACGAAGAACTGCAACCCAAGCTGGAAGAGGAGATTAAGATTGCCTTGATTCCGAAAGACCCAGAGGATGCAAAGAACGTACAGATGGAGATCCGTGCAGGAACGGGAGGCGACGAAGCCTGTCTGTTTGCAGGTGACCTCTTCAAGATGTATAAGAGTTACTGCGACGCAAAAGGTTGGCAACTCTCTATCACGAGTGTTTCCGAAGGTGCTGTCGGCGGTTACAAAGAAATAGACTTTGCAGTCTCAGGTGCCGATGTTTATGGCACCTTGAAATATGAGTCGGGTGTGCATCGTGTACAGCGCGTGCCTGCTACTGAGACTCAGGGACGTATGCATACCTCAGCAGCCACAGTAGCCGTATTGCCTGAGGCAGACAAGTTTGAAGTACACGTGAATGAAGGTGAGATCAAATGGGACACTTTCCGTTCATCAGGTGCTGGTGGTCAGAACGTGAACAAGGTGGAGTCTGGTGTACGTCTGCGTTATATGTGGAAGAACCCCAACACTGGTGAGACAGAAGAGATTCTTATCGAGTGTACGGAAACACGTGACCAGCCTAAGAATAAGGAACGTGCTTTAAGTCGCCTCTATACCTTTATCTATGATAAGGAGCATCAGAAGTATATGGACGATATTGCCTCCCGCCGCAAGAGTCTCGTCTCTACAGGCGACCGCAGTGCGAAGATCCGTACCTATAATTTCCCACAGGGACGTGTGACAGATCATCGCATCGGTTATACCACGCACGACTTACAAGGATTCTTAGGAGGTGACATACAGGCGATGATCGATGCCCTGACTGTGGCTGAGAATGCGGAACGAATGAAGGAAACAGAATTATAATTTTCACATTATGACAAGACAGGAACTCATTAACCAGATCAAAGAGAAGCAGAGCTTCTTGTGTGTAGGACTGGATACTGATCTCGACAAGATCCCCCAATGCATTATAGAAGAGGCAAAGAAGCACGATGGCGAAGAATATCTTTTCAGAGCTCTCTGTGAGTTTAATGCGCTGATTATCGACGCCACAGCCCCCTATTGTGTGGCATACAAACCCAACTTGGCTTTCTACGAGGCCTATGGCGTAGAGGGACTGATGGCCTTCGAGGCTACCATCGACTATCTGAAAGAGGAATATCCCAACCACTTCATCATCGCAGATGCCAAACGTGGCGATATCGGCAATACATCGAAAATGTATGCCAAAACCTTCTTTGAGCAGTATGATGTCGATGCCTTGACGGTGGCACCTTATATGGGCGAAGACTCTGTAACCCCGTTCTTAGGCTATGACGATAAGTGGGTCATTCTGCTGGCTCTGACTTCAAACAAGGGATCTCATGATTTCCAGTTGACAGAGGATGCCAAAGGAGAGCGCTTATTTGAGAATGTCCTGAAAACCTCACAGCAATGGGGTAACAAAGACAATATGATGTATGTCGTAGGTGCAACCCAGGGCAAAATGCTTGAGGATATCCGCAAGGTGGCTCCAGAGCATTTCCTTCTGGTTCCTGGTGTCGGTGCTCAGGGCGGTAGTCTGCAAGAGGTTTGCCAATATGGCATGACTGCGGATTGCGGACTCTTAGTCAACTCGTCCAGAGGTATCATCTATGCCTCCAAGGGTGAAGACTTTGCGGAGGCTGCTGCGGAGGCAGCTAAGAAGCTCCAGCAGGAAATGGCTGTCGAACTGAATAAGGCAGGGATACGCTAAGTGAAAGAAGCAAAGATTATCAATGATCCCGTCTTCGGGTTTATCAGGATACCTCGTGGTCTGCTTTATGACATTGTGGAACATCCTCTGTTTCAACGTCTGAACAGAATCAATCAATTGGGACTGGCTTCCGTTGTATATCCTGGTGCCCGGCACACGCGGTTTCAGCACTCTCTTGGTGCGTTTCATCTGATGAGCGAAGCCGTGCTCTCTCTCCAACAGAAGGGTATTTTCATTTTTGATGGTGAGGCCGAAGCCGTTCAGGCTGCTATTCTGATGCACGATATCGGACATGGTCCTTTCTCTCATGTGTTAGAGGATACGCTGATTCACGGCATCTCCCATGAAGATATCTCACTGATGATGATGGAGGAGATCAACCGGCATTTCAATGACCAACTGAATCTTGCCATCTCTATCTTCAAAGGAAACTACCCCAAGAATTTCCTTCACCAACTCATATCCAGTCAACTTGATATGGATCGTCTCGACTACCTGCGTCGTGACTCTTTCTATACGGGTGTGACAGAGGGAAATATCGGCTCAGCACGCATTATCAAAATGCTCAATGTGGTGGATGACTCACTGGTGGTTGATCACAAAGGTATCTATTCTTTGGAGAACTATCTCACGACGAGACGTCTGATGTACTGGCAAGTATATCTGCATCGCACTTGTGTTGCCTATGAGAAAGTGTTAATCAACATGCTGACGCGTGCCAAGGATCTCGTCCAAAACGGCCAGGAGGTCTTTGCATCCCCTGCCCTACACTATTTCCTTGAAAATAACGTAGATAAAGATTGGTTTATCAATCACCCGGAGGCCTTGAAGAACTACGAAGAACTCGATGATTCAGACATCTGGTGTGCCATGAAAGCCTGGCGTCATCATGAAGACAAGATACTTGCCACACTCTCCACTGATATGCTCGATCGTCATATCTTCAAGGTGGAGGTGTCAGAAGAACCATTTGAGGAGACCCATGTGGAGTCTGTTGCCAAGGAAATATCTGCCCGTATGGAGATATCCATTGAGGATGCCAAGCACTATATGATGAGTATTAATACCATCTCAAAAGACATGTATAATGTGGAAGATGATAGTATCGCAATACTTTACAAAAACGGCGACATACGCGATATCTCCGAAGCATCCGAATTGCTAAATGTTCAATTACTTTCTAAAAAAATAAGAAAATATTATCTGAGTTATCAGAGATTCGAATAATTTTTGTTATCTTTGCAGAAACATTATACAAAGATAACAAGAGATATGGAATTTACAGCCAAACAAATTGCAGATTTGATACAAGGCAAGGTGGAGGGTAACGAACAAGCAACAGTCCGCACTTTTGCAAAAATTGAGGAAGGTGTACCTGGCGCTATCTCTTTCCTTTCGAATCCAAAATACACGCATTATATCTACGAAACGAAGTCTAGTGTCGTTCTTGTCAACGAAGATGCCGTATTTGAGAAGCCTGTCAGCACAACACTTATTCGTGTTAAGAACGCCTATGAGTGCGTAGCCAAGCTGTTACAGTTCTACGAATCCGCCAAGCCTCGTAAGACAGGTATTGACCCACTTGCAAGTATTTCCCCCAAGGCAACAATTGGAGAGGATGTTTATATCGGCGCATTTGCTGTCATTGGTGATGGAGCCGTGATTGGCAACGGATCTCAGATATATCCGCATGTAGTCATAGGCGACAGTGTGACCATCGGCGCGAATTGTGTGCTATATGCCAACGTAACCATCTATCAGGGATGCAAATTAGGAAATAATGTTACAATACACGCAGGAGCCGTCATAGGTGCCGATGGCTTCGGTTTCGCGCCTAATGCAGAAGGCTATGACAAGATTCCACAGATAGGTATCGTGGTGATTGAAGACGATGTGGAGATTGGTGCCAACACTTGTGTGGATCGCTCTACGATGGGTCAGACCATCATCCATAAAGGTGTCAAACTTGACAATCTGATCCAAGTAGCCCATAATTGTGAGATCGGTGAGAATACGGTGATGTCGGCTCAGGTTGGCATGGCTGGTTCCACAAAGATCGGCAAGTGGTGTATGGTAGCTGGTCAGGCAGGCTTTGCAGGTCATATCCATATCGGCGATCAGACACTCGTTGGAGCACAGGCTGGTTTGATGAAAGACACCAAACCTGGTGATAAAGTGATGGGCTCTCCAGCCATCAATCATTTAACCTATATGAAATCCAGAGCCCTTGACCCCAAGTTGCCTGAGATGTATCGTCAGATAGCAGCTTTGCAGCGTGAGCTCAACGAGCTAAAAGAGAATTTGAAGGATTAAATAGAAAAAATTCGAGATATGAAGCAGAAGACACTAAAAGGCAGTTTTTCCCTTTTTGGTAAAGGACTGCATACAGGTTTGAATCTTACGGTGACCTTCAACCCTGCTCCAGAGAATACGGGTTATAAGATTCAGCGTATTGATTTGGAGGGCCATCCCGTTATCGACGCTATTGCCGAGAATGTGGTTGATACACAGCGCGGCACAGTACTTTGCAAGGGTGACGCCCGGGTTTCAACCGTAGAGCATGGCTTGGCAGCCCTCTATGCCCTGGGCATCGACAACTGTATGATTCAGGTCAACGGTCCCGAATTCCCGATCCTTGACGGTTCTGCCATCCAGTATGTGGAGAAGATCAAGGAGATTGGTTTTGTGGAACAGAATGCGCCCAAAGACTGGTACACGATCCGCAAGAAGATTGAGGTAAAGGATGAAAAGACGGGATCGTGCATCACCATCCTGCCCGACGAAGAATTTTCGCTAACAGCCATGTGCTCGTTTGACTCGAAGATTATCAATTCACAGTTTGCCACCATCAACAGAGTGGAAGATTTCGCCACAGAGATAGCTCCTGCCAGAACCTTTGTGTTTGTTCGCGACATTGAGCCACTCCTGCAGGCTAACCTAATTAAGGGTGGCGACTTGGATAATGCCATCGTTATCTACGAACGTCAGACGACACAAGAGCGTTTGGATATGCTGGCCGACATGTTAGGTGTAGAGCATCGTGATGCCACCGATCTGGGTTACATTCAGCACAAGCCTCTTGTATGGGAGAATGAGTGCACACGTCATAAGCTGCTTGATATTATCGGCGACATGGCACTGATTGGCAAGCCTATTAAGGGTCGTATTATTGCCACTCGTCCCGGACACACGATTAATAATAAGTTTGCCCGCCAGATGCGCAAAGAGATCCGCAAGCACGAGATTCAGGCTCCTTTCTATGATCCAAACGAAGAGCCGGTCATGGATGTGAACCGCATTCGCGAGCTGTTGCCTCACCGCTACCCCATGCAGCTGGTTGACAAGGTGATAGAGCTTGGTGCCACCACCATTGTCGGTATCAAGAATATCACAGCCAACGAGCCCTTCTTCCAGGGACATTTCCCACAGGAGCCCGTGATGCCTGGTGTGCTTCAAATTGAGGCAATGGCCCAGTGTGGCGGATTGCTGGTATTGAACACCCTCGAAGAACCTGAGCGTTGGAGCACCTACTTCATGAAGATCGACGATGTGAAGTTCCGTAAGAAGGTGGTACCTGGCGACACTCTTATCTTCAAGGTGGAACTGTTGGCACCCGTACGTCATGGCATCTCTTCCATGAAGGGTTATATCTTCGTGGGCGACCAGGTTGTAGCAGAAGCAACATTCACTGCACAAATTGTAAAGAACAAATAATGAAATAATATATGGCAAATCAAATACATCCGTTAGCAGTTGTTGACCCAGAGGCCAAATTGGGCGATAACAATATCATTGGTCCTTTCTGCGTGATTGACAAGAATGTGGTCATAGGCGATAACAACAAACTTTATAATAGCGTTACCCTGCACTTTGGCACACGTCTTGGCAATAACAATGAGATTTTCCCTGGTGCATCGATCTCTACCAAACCTCAGGATCTGAAATTCCAGGGTGAAGAGACCACCTGCGAGATCGGTGACAACAACTCCATCCGCGAGAATGTGACCATCAGTCGTGGTACTGCCTCAAAAGGTAAGACCACCGTCGGTAATGGCAATCTGCTGATGGAGAATATGCATATCGGACACGACTGCGAGATCGGTAATGGCTGCATCATCGGCAACTCAACCAAGTTTGCCGGCGAGGTTATTGTCGACGACAACGCCATCATCTCAGCCTGCTGTCTGTTCCATCAGTTCCTGCATATCGGCGGATACATTATGTTCCAGGGAGGCTCCCGCACCAGTCAGGACATTCCGCCTTACGTCATCGCAGGAAAAGAGCCCATACGCTATGCAGGTGTGAATCTGGTGGGATTGCGCCGCAGAGGTTTCCCCCGTGAGACCATCGAGGCCATCCACGAGGCTTATCGCATCATCTACTCTCAGGGTGTACTGAAAGATGGTGTCGCTATGGCCCGTGAGCAGTTCCCGGAATCAAAGGAGGTGGCATATATCTGCGACTTCATCGAGAACTCAAAACGAGGTGTCATCAGATAAATTCTCAACTTCTCACCGTTGAAGAAAACGCTGATAGTCATCACCGGACCGACGGCTGTTGGAAAGACAGCACTCTGTATGGATCTTGCCACACATTTCGGCATCCCTATCATCAATGCCGATTCACGACAGATCTATCGGGAACTGAAAATCGGGACGGCACGCCCTACTGAGGCACAGATGCGTCAAACAAAGCACTACTTCGTAGGTACGCTCGGACTGGAAGACTATTACAGCGCTTCGCTCTTTGAACAGCAGGTATTGGAACTGCTCAGTCAGTTGTTTCAGACGCATGACTATGCGCTATTGACAGGTGGAAGCATGATGTATATTGATGCCGTGTGTGATGGTATTGACGACATTCCCACCATCGATGACGAGACACGCGCACTGATGAAACAGCGTCTTGCAGAGGAAGGCCTTGAACGATTGTGTGAAGACCTGAAAAGGCTGGATCCCGAATACTACGAGATTGTTGACAAGCAGAATCCGCGACGTGTGGTGCATGCCCTCGAAATCTGCACGATGACAGGTCAGACCTACACCTCCTTTCGACGTCGTGAAAAACGTGAACGTCCTTTCCGCATCATCAAGATTGGTCTGAACAGACCACGAGAAGAACTCTATACCCGCATCAATCAGCGTGTAGATGAGATGATGGCCAGCGGACTGCTGGATGAAGTGAAGGCGATGTATCCCAAACGCTCACTGAATGCGATGAACACCGTAGGCTATAAAGAGCTGTTCGACTACCTTGACGGGCGATGGTCTCTGGAAGAAGCCGTGGAACGCATCAAAGGCAACACACGCCGATATGCCCGGAAACAGCTCACCTGGTATAAGAAAGACGAGCAGATACGCTGGTTCCACCCTGACGAGATAACTACAATCATTGACTATATCATATCGCAATGAAACAGAAACTTATCGAATTAACAAATAGCATCTGGCAATGGACGAAAGGTCTGTGGCCTTGGTATAAGAGTCTTTATAAGGGTCGCCCCTGGTATGTGAAGACACTCGTGGGTATTGTCTCAATGATAGCTGCCTTCTTTATCTATCTGGGCGCAGTAGATATGAATTTCCTATGGCTTTTCGGAAAGTCACCTTCGATGACTACCATCAAGAACAAGCGCCCCAATACGGCCTCAGAGATTTACAGTGCCGACGGTGTGATGATCGGTAAGTTTTTCAGCGAGAACCGCACCCCTGTCAGCTATGAGGAAGTGAACCCTGTGTTCTGGAAAGCCCTGATCGACACGGAGGATGAGCGATTCTACACCCATCATGGTATCGACTATACCGCCTTTGCAGCTGTTGTCAAGGAATATATCCTGCATCGTGATGCGCGAGGTGCCTCTACCATCACCCAGCAGTTGGCAAAGAATCTGTTCCGTACCCGTTCGGAATACTCCACAGGTCTGTTAGGCAATATCCCAGGCTTGAAGATGCTCATCATGAAGAGCAAGGAATGGATTACGGCCTATAAGCTCGAATACTTCTTCGATAAGAACGAGATCCTGACACGTTATGCCAACACGGTGGATTTCGGTTCCAATGCCTTTGGCATCAAGACAGCCTGTAAGACCTATTTCGGTTGTGCCCCCAAAGACCTGACCACAGAGAATGCAGCCATCCTCGTGGGCATGCTTAAAGCCACCACCTATTATAATCCGCTGATCAATCCGGAGAACTCATTGAAGCGCCGTAACATCGTACTCGACCTGATGCAACAGCATGGACATCTGACAAAGGCTGAGTGCGACTCACTGAAACAACTGGACATCAAGCTCGATTATAGTGTAGAGACAGCTTACGACAGCAAGGCCAACTACTTCCGTGAGGCTGTGGCGAATAATCTGAAAGACTGGTGCAGGGAGAGCGGTTACGACCTCTATACCGATGGTTTGCGTATCGAGACCACCCTCGACACCCGTATGCAGAAATATGCCGAAGAGGCTGCTGTGAAACAGATGAAACAAGTGCAGCAGACCTTCAATGCCCACTGGGGGTCCACCAACCCTTGGCAGGATGAGAACCATGTGGAGATCAAGAACTTCATCGAGGACATCGCCAAGCGCCAGCCCGTCTATAAATATCTCTCTAAGAAATTCGACGGCAATGAGGACTCCATCAACTACTATCTGAATCTGCCCCACCCTGTGAAGGTGTTCGATTACGAGAAAGGTCAGGTGGAGAAAGAACTATCTACGATGGACTCCATCCGCTATATGGTTCACTTCATGCACTGTGGTTTTGTGGCCATGGATGCGCAGACAGGACATGTGAAAGCATGGGTGGGCGATATCGACTTCCACTCCTGGAAATATGACAAGGTGACAGCCATGCGCCAGCCTGGCTCCACCTTCAAGCTCTTCGTCTATGCCGAGGCGATGAATCAGGGCATCACCCCCTGCGATTACCGTAAGGACGAATACTTCTCCATGAAGGTGATGGATCATGGACAGGAGGTGACTTGGGCGCCCACGAATGCCGACGGACATTTCTCTGGTGCCAACATCTCACTGAAACAGGCCTTCGCCATGAGTATCAACTCGGTAGCCGTCAGACTCGGACAGGAGTGCGGTATCGACAATATTGTGAAGACAGCCCACGCCATGGGTATCAAGTCAAAACTCGATGCAACACCTTCGTTGACCCTTGGTGCCAGCGATGTCAACCTGCTTGAACTGGTGAATGCCTATTGTACACCCGTAAACGACGGCAAGATGCATGAGGCGATTCTCGTGACGCGTATCCTCGACCGCGACGGCAATGAGATCTATACAGAACCCAAGGAACAGAAGCAAGCCCTTCCCTATCGCAGTGCCTACCTCGTACAGCAGTTGCTGATGGGCGGCATGAGCGGCACGAGTTCCCGTCTGATGGGATTCGTGGGTTACGACAAGGCTGCTGACACTGATTTCGGAGGTAAAACCGGTACATCGAACAATCACTCCGACGCCTGGTTCATTGGCACCACGCCTAAGCTGGTGGTTGGTGCCTGGGTAGGTGGCGAATATCGCAGCATCCACTTCCGCACAGGTATGCTCGGACAAGGCAACCGCACGGCATTGCCCATCTGCGGCTATTTCCTCGGCTCAGTGCTGAACGATCCTGCCTTCAAGCATTACCGTGTGAAGTTTGGTGCGCCCAAGGAAGCAGGACTCTCACCAGAGATGTACAACTGTGGCGGCTACTTCAAGGCACCCTCTGATTCCGACTCCATCCGCACCGACTCACTGCATCTGGAAGAAGGTGGTGATGAGTTCATCGAACTCGACGAGCACGGCAACCCGATGCCGAAGCACAACCCAGATACGCCAGACCAGATGAATCCACATCCGAATCATGCTCCCCACGGAGAGGCCACCATCGAAGAAGAGAAACATCAGACGATCTGAACACTGCCTCACCGATGCAACTCGACTTAGACAACAAGGAGTGGCAGGATGCACTCCAGATCATCAACTATACCCGTCGCTCGCTCTTCCTCACCGGAAAGGCTGGCACGGGTAAATCCACGTTCCTGCGCTATGTGGCCGACCACACGAAGAAGAAGCATGTGATCCTCGCCCCGACGGGTATCGCCGCCATCAATGCGGGTGGTTCCACGCTTCACAGTTTCTTCCGTCTGCCCTTCTATCCCCTGTTGCCGAATGATTCCCGCTACAGCTGGCGGCACATCAAGGAGACACTGAAATACACAGGTGCCCAACGGAAACTGATACGCGAAGTGGAGTTGATCATCATCGATGAGATCTCGATGGTACGAGCCGACATCATCGACTTTATCGACAAGGTACTGCGCGTCTATACCCGAACCCCCGAACCCTTTGGCGGCAAACAACTCCTGCTGGTGGGCGACATCTACCAGTTGGAGCCAGTGTTGAAGGATGAAGACCGCCAACTGTTGCAGCCCTTCTATCCCAGCTCCTATTTCTTCAACGCCAAGGTGTGGCAGCAGATGCCCATCGTGTCCATCGAGCTGCGAAAGGTGTATCGTCAGAGTGATGAGCGCTTTATCGCCATCTTAGACCGCATCCGAAACAACACCTCTACCCCAGCCGACCTCTATGCGCTGAATTCAAGAGTAGATGCTGACACCTCGCAGAAAGGCATGAGTATCACCCTTGCCGCAAGGCGCGATACCGTCGATTACACCAACGAACAGCATCTGGCGGCACTCGAGGGCGACCCCATCACCTTCACGGGAGAGATCAAAGGCGACTTCCCAGAGACATCACTTCCCACACCGATGGAGCTGCAACTGAAACCAGGCGCGCAGGTCATCTTCATCAAAAACGACAAAGACAAACGTTGGGTGAACGGCACGCTGGGCACCATCGAATACATCGACGAGGAAGAAGGCATCATCGGCATCATCACCGAAGATGGCCATGCATGGGATGTGGAACGGGAGGTCTGGGAGAACATGCGCTACACCTTCAACGAGAAGGAACAGAAGATCGAAGAGGAGCTTCTGGGCACTTACACCCAGTTCCCCATCCGACTGGCGTGGGCGATTACCGTTCATAAGAGTCAGGGACTCACTTTCTCGCAGGTGGCTATCGACTTCGGAGGCGGCGGTGCCTTTGCTGGCGGACAGACCTACGTGGCACTCTCACGCTGCACCTCGCTCGAAGGTATCACCCTGAAAGCGCCATTGCGCCAGAGTGACATCTTCGTGCGTGCAGAAGTGGTGCAGTTTGCCAACCGTTACAACGATCAGACGCTGATAGCCCAAGCCATGCAGGAAGGTAAGGCCGACCGTGAATACCACGATGCCGTGAAAGCCTTCGATCAGGGCAATTTCGAGTTGTTTCTTGAGAATTTCTACAAGGCCATCCACTCGCGCTACGACATCGAGAAACCTCATATCCGTCGTTTCATCCGCAGAAAACTGGAAGTCATCAACCGTCAGAAACAGGAAATAGAGAAACTACATAAAGAACTGGACTCAAAGCAAGAGCTTTTGAAACGCTTGGCAGCCGAATACACCATCCTTGGTCGCGAGTGCGAACACGAACACATGCTGGAAGCCGCCATCCGCAACTACGAGAAAGCCCTCGAGCTATACCCCGATGCCGGTGACGCCCGCCGCCGCCTCAAGAAACTCCAGTCCAAAAAATAGCATCTATTTCATTCTGGCAGATTGATTACCATACCCATCAATGGTTCTTGATAAGGCAAAAGCTCAGGATTTAGTCATTTCTGATAACGCCATTTCTAATCTCCTCAATACGCTCCTCCAGATGACTGTTGATGTCGGAGACAGTATTTAAAACCCAGGCTGCCTTACCTAAAACAACA